>JAATGW010000670.1 GCA_015654495.1 Chitinophagales bacterium | reverse complement strand
TTTTAAAGGCAAGCCGAGCCAGGACACAAAAGATGCCAATGTATAGTTTAATCCGGGTGAGGCAATTGATGACATGGATGATTTCAAAATTACCTATTGGGTAAATGCACCAGCGACTGCGCCGCCGGTTACCGGAGATGGAATCGTCGGTATGGTCAACCTGTCGAATACAAAAGGCTTCTGGGGAAATATTGATATGTTTTTTGAAAACGGCAGTACAAAAGATGCAGCAAAATTCAGGGGCCATATAACTAATGGAACAAAAGATACCTGGGTTTCAAAAGACGGACTTCCCGGAATTTTTGGAAACTGGGCAAACCTGGCGCTTTCGTATGAGTCAGCAACCTCAACTTTCAAGTTTTATGTAAACGGAACTCTTTCAGCAACAAGCACAGTTGCCGGATTTGGCCCGATCAACTTCACCGATTCAGGACCGATGGTTTTTGGTACTGTTCAGTTTATGACAGATCCGCCATTAAATGCAGGCGGAACAACTCAATCGTGGGCAAGTTACCTTACGGGGCAGCTGGATGAAGTAAGAATCTATAATAAAGCCCTGGATGCAAATGATATTAATGCGCTTGTGAAACTGGAAGGACGCGGAAAATAACTGATGGTTACAATGTGTGGGGTTGCCGCGAGGCAACCTCTTTTTTTTCCGTTAAATCAGAATATTCTGAAAAAGTTCTCAGCATGTTTGTTAAACCTTTACTATGTGAAGAATTTTTTGAAGATGGAAATCGGGGAAATGATTTGTTCAAAAAAAACATCCGTTATTTTTTTGCTGCTTTTTATTATGCTTTCAGGTTGCAGCAAATCCGGCTCCGATCCTGAACCGCCTGTTAATCCTCCACCTTCCTTTGATTTTTCAGCGTTGCAGGTCGATGGCGTTTTTGATGGATTTGACTATAAAGGAAAGGGATTGCAACCTGAGATCAGGCTTGGTTTCAATGCAGCTTTACTGAAATCTTCTCTGGCTACAGGTATTGTTTTCAGAGAAAGTTCAGGAGCTATTGTTAATTATTCTGTTCAATACCGCAATGGAGACAGCACAGTTCTGATTAAACCTGAATCACCATTGGGATACCTGAAATCATACAATATTTTTGCCAATACCACTCTTAAATCTGCAGCAGGCGGATCATTACGTACACCAGTAACCGTAAATTTAAAAACGGGAATCGATTCTTCTGATAAATTTCCGCGGATCACGGAAACTGATCTGCTGGATCTGGTACAGAAAAATACTTTTCGCTATTTTTATGATTTCGGGCATCCTGTCAGCGGACTCTCAAGAGAAAGAAACAGTTCTGGCGATCTTGTAACCAGTGGAGGAAGTGGAATGGGGATCATGGCTATCCTGGTCGGCATAAAAAGAAATTTCATAACCCGAACGGAAGGACTTGCCAGATTGCGGACAATAACAGATTTCCTGTTAAATAAAGCGCAGACATATCATGGTGCATTTCCACATTGGCTGAACGGATCAACCGGGGCTACAATAAAATTCAGTGATAATGATAATGGTGCAGACCTGGTTGAAACCTCTTATCTCATAGCCGGATTGCTTTCAGCACGCCAGTATTTTAATGCTAATACGACAAGTGAAAATAATTTACGCAACAACATAAATACACTTTGGAATAATGTTGAATGGGATTGGTTCCGCCAGAACAATCAGCAGGTACTTTACTGGCACTGGAGTGCTGATAAGGGCTGGGACATGAATATGAAAATCAAAGGATGGAACGAATGCCTTATTACTTATATACTGGCGGCTTCTTCAGCAACCCATACAATTCCTGCTTCTGTATATCATGAAGGTTGGGCTTCAAACGGAACTATGAAAAACGGTACCACCTACTATGGTATTAAACTTCCTCTGGGTCCGGCTTTAGGGGGACCTTTATTTTTCGCACATTATTCATTTCTCGGTATAAATCCCAATCAGCTGAAAGATCAGTATGCTGATTATGATGTTCAGAATCAATCTCACAGTTTAATCAACTATAGTTACTGCAAAGCCAATCCAAAAAAATATTATGGATACAGCGATTCCTGCTGGGGTTTAACTGCCAGCGACGATTTCAATGGATATGACGCGCATTCTCCCACAAATGATCCCGGAGTAATTTCCCCTACTGCAGCGCTTTCTTCCATGCCATATGCACCGACTGAGTCAAAAGCAGCATTGCATTTTTTTTATTATAAACTTGGCGACAGGATTTTTAAGGAACATGGTTTTACTGATGCGTTCAGTCTGGACAAGCCATGGTTTGCAGATTCATTTCTGGCAATCGATCAGGGACCGATAATTATAATGATTGAAAACTTCAGGAGCGGAATGATCTGGGATTTGCTGATGAGTGCTCCGGAAATAAAAGATGGACTTGCAAAACTTGGCTTCACAAGTCCTCATTTATAAAATATTTAAACGCAAAAACCAATACATGAAACGATTGCTCTTTCTGTTTATCCTCATACCGGGTTTTGTAAATGCACAGGTGAAAATTCCGAAAGAAGCAGAAGCAATTTACGATAGTGTTCAAAGGCAAACTTTCCGTTATTTCTGGGAAGGGGCCGAACCTATAAGCGGACTTGCCCGCGAAAGAGTACATGTCGATGGCAACTATCCTGAAAATGATCAGTCTGTTGTTACGATCGGAGGAAGCGGTTTCGGAATCATGGCCATACTCTCTGGAATTAACCGGGGTTATATTACCAAACAGGAGGGCTTTACGCGGTTGAAGCATATCATGGATTACCTGGAGAAGGCTGACCGTTTTCATGGTGCGTGGCCACACTGGCTTCACGGAGAAACCGGAAAAGTAAAACCATTCGGATATGACGACGATGGTGGCGACCTGGTAGAAACTTCTTTTTTACTTGCGGGTATGTTATGTGTGCGTCAGTTTTATAAGGACGGAAATGCTGCAGAAAAAGCATTGGCTGCAAAAATTGACAAATTGTGGAAGGAAGTGGAATTTGATTGGTATCGCAGGGGCGGGGAGAATGTACTATACTGGCACTGGAGTCCCAAATATCAATGGAAGAAGAATTTTGCAGTACATGGTTATAACGAATGCCTGATCATGTATGTGCTCGCCGCATCTTCGCCTACTCACGGTGTGCCCGCAGAAGTATATCATGAAGGTTGGGCAAATAATGGTAAGATTGTTGATAAGAAAGAGGTCTCCGGTCATGAGCTGCTGATGTTGCACCAGGGGCCAAGGCCAAACGGAGGTCCACTTTTCTGGGCTCACTATTCTTATCTTGGTCTTGATCCGCGAGGATTGAAAGATAAGTACGCAGACTACTGGAAAGAAAATGTGAATCAGACTTTAATCAATTACGACTGGTGTGTAAAAAATCCAAATCATTGTAAGGGCTACAGTGCTGAAAACTGGGGTCTTACGGCAAGCTATTCAGTAAAAGGATATGCAGCACATTCTCCTGAGAAAGAAAATGATTTATGCGTGATTTCGCCGACAGCTGCTTTATCATCCATGCCCTATACTCCCGAACAATCGATAAAGGCAATGACAAACTGGTACTCGAACATGAAGGCCAAACTCTGGGGACCATATGGTTTCTACGATGCTTTCAGTGATGCCGCCAATTGGTATCCGCAAAGATACCTTGCAATTGACCAGGGTCCTGTTGTTGTGATGATGGAAAATTACCGGAGCGGTTTGTTATGGAATTTGTTTATGAGTTGCCCGGAAGTGAAAGCAGGTTTGAAAAAGCTCGGATTTGAAAGAAGTAAGAAGTCCGAGGTACGAAGTACGAAGT
>JAATGW010000318.1 GCA_015654495.1 Chitinophagales bacterium | reverse complement strand
GGCAGCGTAGTTTCATGTCCGGCCATAACATTACTCGCAGAATCGCCAACCAGGATTATATCAATACCCGCTTCGTCGATGATCCGCGCAAATGAAAAATCATATGCGGTAAGCATTGAAATTTTTTCACCCTTTGATTTCATTTTCACCAGGGTATTGGTGGTAATGCGCTTTACTTCTTTATTGGTACTCATTAGCTCTTACGTTTAACGTTCAACGTTTAACGTCGAACGTTTTATTAGTTCAAAAGGTCATTACTTCATTATATAAATGATGAATCAGCCCATCTGCAAGACCGATTTTTGGCACATAAATTTCTTCGCAACCAACCCAGCGCATAACATTGATGAATATCAGTAATGCGGGAACAATAACATCCGCACGGTCGCGACGGAGTTTATAAATTTCAATCCGTTCCTCAACGCTGAAATTATTCAGTTCCTTATGATAATCTCTCAGCAGCTCCAGTGTAAGTGGTTTCCCTTCCTTTCTTTTTGAAAGCGAAAATATCTTATTGATATTTCCTCCTGAACCAATTGCTATGATGTTCTTCTTATTTCCGCGGATCCGGGTTTTGAGGAATTCCTTCATTGATGCCCATTGGTCTTCGCTTACCATATTTTTCAGCAAACGGATGGTGCCGATATTGAAAGACTGTTTCACATCCAGTTTTCCATCAATAAAAAAAGTTAACTCAGTGCTTCCACCTCCAACATCAATGTACAGATAGCCCTGATCCCTGCTCATCGTTTCGGCGATATGATTTTCATAGATAAGGGTGGCTTCCAGATCTCCGCTGATAATTTCAATGCTGATGCCTGTTTCCAGTTTCACCTTTCTGATGATGTCTTCGGAGTTTTTTGCATCCCTCATTGCTGAGGTGGCACATGCTTTTATATGCTTTACACCATAAGCATTTATCAGGTGCTTATATGCCCGCATGGTTTGCAGAATCATTCCGATTTTTTCCTTGGAAATTTCGCCTGACTCGAATACGTCGAATCCCAGGCGCAGTGGAACGCGCACCAGGTTAAGTTTTATAAATCCCGGCGTACCATCATTTTTAATATTTACTTCGGATATCAGTAAACGGGCGGCATTACTTCCGATATCAATTGCAGCAAGTCGCAATACAATTATAATTTTCAGCAATATTAAGCCATCCTGCTTTTTATCAGGTTTTTATTTACACACTGTCGGTGGGTATTGTTTGCTTTGCGATGGTCTGGCTTTTCTGCTGCAGATATAAATAAGTTTCTATCTGTGATCTGATTTTTTTGCCAGCAGTTTTCACATACCTGTTGCTTTGTGTATTATCCAGAATTCTTGCTTTTACATTGTCTTTAAGCTGAATTTCAAGAATATCTTTCAGTTCGTTTGCAATCTGCGGCTGATTGATAACCACTGCTGCTTCAATCCTGTGATCCAGGTTGCGAACCATCCAGTCAGAAGATGAAATAATCACTTTTTCTTTGCCACTATTATGAAATACCAGCACCCTGGCATGCTCCAGGTATTCATCAACAATGCTTACAGCCTGCATGGCAAATTTAAATTTCTTGTTTTGGGTATATACACAACATATACCCCGAATGATCATTTTGATTTCAACTCCGGCAATTGCAGCTTCATACAGTTTGAAGATCAGGATCTCATCTGAAAGCGAATTCAGCTTAATTATTACGGAAGCTTTTTTACCTGCACTTGCTGCTTTTATTTCAGCCTGCAACATCTTCATCAGCTCCCTTCGCATACTTACCGGACTAATGAGAAGGGTTTTACATAATTTGAGAAAACGGCCGCCCGATTTATAATTTTCGAGATAATTGAACATGCGGTTAACATCATCCATAATGGCCTTGTTTGCTGTAAGCAAACAATGGTCGCAATACAGATTGGCGGTTTTTTCATTGAGATTGCCGGTACTTACAAAACCATAATGAATCGTCCGGTTATTTTTTCGTTTTCTTATAAGACAGATTTTTGCATGAACTTTCATTTCAGGCACGCCGGTAAATACTTTTACGCCTTCTTCTTCAAGCATTTCTTTCCATGCGATATTATTCTCTTCGTCGAACCTTGCCCTTAATTCCAGAACAACTATTACCTGCTTTCCATTTCTCGCCGCGTTTATAAGTGCATTCACCACTTTTGACTGACTCGCGAGCCGGTAAGCGGTTATTTTTATGAATGTAACATCAGGGTCCATTGCCGCCTCGCGCAACAGGTCAATAACAGGGTTGAAAGAATGGTAGGGGAAATTCAGTAACACTTCTTTTTTCTGAATTACATCGGTTACCCTGATTACATTATTCAGGTCCGGATGCACGAGAGGTCTGCGTCGGTTTACTTTTCCTTTAAATACCGAAGCAGGAAAATCCATAAAATGCCTGAAATTATGAATACGTCCGCCCGGGATAAGATGATCTTTTTTAGAGAGTCCGCTGCGTCGAATCAGGTATTCAAGCAATGCCGGATCAATTTCTTTATCATAAGTAAAACGGACAGGCTTGCCGCGACGGCGATCTTTTATTCCCCGTTCGATCTTGTCGGTAAGTGAGATAGATTCATCATAGTCAAGGTCAAACTCAGCGTCCTTGGTCACTTTTATTATATGTGCCGAAAAATTATCATATTCAAAAAAAGCAAAGATCTGAGGAAGGTTATACCTGATAATGTCTTCCAGTAAAATGATATTATGCTCGCCTTGTTTTGTAGGTGGTAATTGAATGAATCTGGAAACAGCCCTGGTAGGCACTTCAATAAGAGCATATTTCCTTTTGTAAGCAGCGTTTTTTCTTGACATTACCACTGCGAGATAATTCGATTTCTCCCGCAGGTAAGGGAATTCCTCAATATTTTCTATCATCAGGGGATTTACATTCGAACGCACTTCTTCCTCAAAGAAGTCCATTACAAATTTCTGTTGTTCCCGGGTCAGCTCTTTTTCAGTTTTAATCCTGATCTTTTCCCGCTTCATTTCAAGCAGGATTTGATTCCAGATTCTGTTGAACTCGCTTTGCTGGTCAAGTACAATAAGCTGGATAGAATCCAGAATTTTCTGTGGTGATTGCTCCAGGTGCATTCTGGCCTTTCTTCCGTACCTGATCATACGTTTCAGCGCGGCTACCCGTACCCGGAAGAACTCATCGAGGTTATTTGAAAAAATCCCCAAAAACCGGATTCTTTCCTTCAAAGGAACAGATGGGTCGGCAGCTTCCTGCAATACCCGGCCATTAAATGACAGCCAGCTGATATCTCTCTCAATCGTTTTTTTTGGAGTTTTAGTCATCCCCGGTTATTCATTGCAGTAAATATATATCAGTACTGAAATATTGAAAATTAAGTTTTGAAGGCCGAAGGCCGAAGGCTGAAGTACGAAGTGAAGGCAAGAGGCAAAAGGCAAGAGGAACAGCCGCGTTTGGAGATTTGGTGCCTAAGCGTTGTTGATTCAGTTTTTGTTTCTGTTACTCTTTCCTCTTTCTCTTTCTCTTTCAGGCAGTAGGCAGTAGGCAGTAGGCAGGAGGCAGGAGGGAACAGCCGGCGTTTGAAGATTTAATGCCTAAGCGTTCTTATCTGTTACTGTTACTGTTTCTTATAGAGGCAGCAGGCAGGGGGTAAGCAGGCAAAAGGCAAAAGGAACAGCCGCGTTTGGAGAATTGGTGCCTAAGCGTTGTTGTTACAGTTTTTGTTTCTGTTACTGTTTCTGTTTCTCTTCTTCTTCTTCTTCTTTCTCTTGCTCTTTCTCAAATAGCTCTGCTGTTCTGTTGAAAAGCTGATATTGGCTTATTAAAGCTCGCGGATTTTGGCAATTATTCCCGTTGTCGAGTAGCCTTTTACGAGAGGTATAATAATAACTTCGCCACCGTTTTTTATAACAGTTTCGGCGCCCACAACATTCTCAGGTTCATAATCGCCGCCCTTAACTATTATATCAGGAATGATAGATTCAATCAACTCCTGAGGAGTGTCTTCTTCAAATAAAGTGACGGCATCCACCAATACCAGCCCCGCCATCATTTCTGTTCGGAATTTTTCATCATTTACCGGACGATCAATCCCTTTCAGCCTTTTTACTGATTCGTCAGCATTTAAACCAATTATCAGAATCTGGCCAAGCTCCGCTGCTTTGGAAAGTAATTCAAGGTGACCTTTATGAAGAATATCAAAACAGCCGTTTGTGAATACTATTTTTTTATTCTGCATTCGCCAGCGGTATACCTGGCGTACAAGGTCTTCCCGCAGAAATATTTTATCCTTCACTGACGCGGGGTATTGCATTTTTTTTACGGTTGTAAATTGGTAAAATAAAAAGGCAGATCAATCCGATAAAAAATACAAGCAAGGTTTGAAATGCCCAGAGCAACCAGCCATAAGCGAGGCCATCTACCTCACTGATCTGATATAAGGTAAGCGTTTTTTCAACAGCAAGCTGATATGCACCGATACCACCCTGGGTAATAATCATGGCAAGACTTCCGAAAGTAAGGATGGTGAAAGAAGGTCCTATTCCCAGATGGCTTACCGGTTCCATTGCATAAAATCCAATCCGAATACTTAACAAATACATGGCCCAGATAAACAAGGTATGAAATGCGAAAGCTGCTTTTCTTTTTACAAAACGAATGCTCGTTAGACCCTGCCAGATACCTTTTATGCCGGCAATAATTTTTTTAACGATATTGATATGCCGGAACTTTTTCAGAAGAAAAAAAACGGAGACAGTAAGAAAAACCAGGATGCCAAAAAAGATCAGAATGCCTGACATATTTATCCCACCACCTTTTCTTTCATAAGCCTTTCTGAATTCATTTGCCGCAAAATCCCCCACAATATCAATCTGAATAAAAATGGTGATAAATATGACTATAATCAGGCAAATAACATCGATGGCTCTTTCCGCCACCATTGTTCCAATCAGCTTGTCAACAGGCGTTTTTTCATAACGGGCAAGTATAGTGCATTTCATTACCTCACCGAGCCTTGGAACGAGTAGGTTAAAAAAATACCCCAGCATCACTGCAAAAAAAGTATTCGCATTTGAGGGCTGAAAATTCAACGGTTCCATTAAGATTTTCCAGCGCAGGGACCTGCTGTAATGGCTAAGTAATAGCAAAACCATAGCAGGAAGTATCAGAAGATAGTTGGCATTCCGGAGAGAGGATTTGAGCTGACTCACTTCTTCAGGGCTAAGGTCCTTGGTTGTCCACCAGAGCAGGAAAATCCCAAGGCCGAGGAAGAACACATACTGCAGGAATGTAAAGAGAATTTTCTTCATGTGATCAGTTTCTCTGCCATCAATTAAAATGTCAGAGCTGGTTATTTTCTTTTGGAAATACGATCCAGGGTTTGAATGTCTTTGCCTCTTCAAATTCCATTGTAGCATAGGAAATTACGATAACGATATCTCCTGCTGCACCTCTGCGGGCAGCGGGACCATTGAGACAGCAAACACCTGATCCTCTTTTTCCTTTGATCACATATGTTTCTATTCTGGAACCATTATTAACATTAACGACCTGAACTTTCTCATTTTCAATGATACCCGAAGCCTCCATGATATTTTCATCGATGGTAATACTGCCAACATAATGGAGGTTGGCTTCAGTAATGGTCATTCGGTGAATTTTTGACTTAAGTACTTCTATCAGCATGGCTGCAAAGTTAAACTTTAAGGTTGAAGGTTGAAATCGGGCCTCCAGGCACGCCTGGCAGCGCAAAGGCTCAGATTTTTAAATTATGCATTACTGTAAAAGCATATTGTCTATCAGCCTCACATCTCCCAGAAAAGCAGCAACCAGCGCTACCAGTGGTTGTGCGCTATTACGTTGACTGACCGGAAAAAGGCTTTCGGTTTCAGCGATTTCCACATAATCCACCCGAAATCCGTTTCTGGTTAGCCTGTCAACAGCCAGTTTTTTGATTTGTTCAAAATCCTCCGATTCAATTTTCGATTTAATTTCAATCAGGCAGTTATAAATATTCAGGGCCTGTACTTTCTGATCGGGACTCAACCGCATATTCCGGGTGCTCATTGCAAGCCCTTCAGGTTCCCTGATGGTTGGAAAAATGCTGAGTTGGGTGGGGAGGCCGGTGATTTTCAGCAATTTTTTTATTACCAGGCATTGCTGAAAATCTTTCTGACCCATTAAAAGATAATCGGCTTCAACGATATGCAGTAGCCGATCCATCACCTGGCAAACACCAAGGAAATGACCCGGCCGGAATTTTCCTTCCAGTCTCGTGTCGAGCCCCTCCAGGTCATAATTGTCTGTAATTGGGGCAGATGGTGGATATATTTCGTCTGTAAACGGTATAAAAACCACCTGAACACCGGTATTATACAACATGTCGAGATCCGAACCCAGGCGATTTGGATATTTTTCAAAATCTTTCTTGTCGTTGAACTGGTTGGGGTTTACAAAAATGCTGCAAACAGTTATGTCGCTGCTTTCCATGGAAGCCTGCATTAGTTTTAAATGGCCTTCGTGCAAAGCTCCCATAGTGGGTACAAAGCCAATAGACAGACCCTTTTTCCGCATCAAATGCAGGTAATTACGCAGTGAAGAAATATGCCGATGAATAATCATATGTTACTTTAAACAGTCTTTAACCACTATAGAGAAAGCTTTTGTCAGAATATCCTTACCTTTGCAAACCTTTTTTACCCTTAAAAAATTTTTTAACCTCCCCGGATGGTAACAAAGAAAAGAATTTTATTTATTGCCAATGAAATGTCGCCTTACCTGGAACTCACTGAGTTTTCGGAAATAGTGAATAAGCTGGCGATTAAAGCAAATGACAATGGCTTTGAAGTACGTTGTATCATGCCGAGGTTCGGTGTGATCAATGAAAGAAGACATCGTTTACATGAAGTGGTGAGGCTTTCCGGTATCAATGTGTCGATCGATAACGACGACTATCCATTACAGATCAAGGTTGCTTCATTGCCAAATGCGCGCTTGCAGGTATACTTTCTGGACAATGAAGATATGTTCAAAAGGAAATTTATTTTCCAGGATGAACATGAGAAATGGTTTGAGGACAACTGGCTCCGGACAATTTTCTTTTGTAAGGGGGCGCTGGAAACTGTAAAAAAATTCGGATGGCCTCCTGATATCATTCACTGCAGTGGCTGGATGACAGGCTTGATCCCATTTTATCTTAAGTCGGCTTATAAGAAAGAGCCTGTTTTCAGCAACAGCAAGATTATCTATACCATTGGTCAGAATACTTTCAAAGAAAAACTCGCGGCTGATTTTCTTAAAAGAGCGGTGATTCATGCGAGCATTAAAGAGAAGGACATGGAAGCTTTTAAAGAAAACAATAATACAGCGTTATTCAGAGGCGGCGCTGCACATGCAGATGCAATCTCTTTCGGTGACGAACAGGTGAACCCCGCTCTGATTGAAGAGTTCGGTAAGGTGCGTGGCAAAAAGGTAATTCCATACAATGCGGATTCTGAGTTAACAGAGTATTTACAATTGTATACCGACCTTGCGAACAAGTGATTCCCGGACAGATAACTATCATTGAATAAACCAATTGTAGGTGAATTTTAAAAGTTTTGCGAAAGGATTTGCTGCGTTACTGATCACTGTTCTCTGCTTCGGAAATTGCACAAAAATCAAGACCACAGATATTGGCACAGATCTGTTACCCGCAGTTGATAATGTGCATACTTTCGATACGACGCTTGAAATAATTTCCACCAATTATCTTTTTGGCGATTCTGCAGTTCCCGTAGTCGGGAGAGATGTTAATGGCATTACTGCGGATCATGTACTTGGATATGTTTCCAGTGATCCACAGTTCGGGAAAACCCTTGCTTCAATATTTCTCGAATTAAAACCTCCGTTTTACAAATATTCCTTTGAGAATGTAAAAGATAGCCTTTACCTCGATTCTGTTGTACTCTGTCTTAAATGGTCGGGTACCTGGGGCGATACAAATGCCGTACAAAAAGTCAATGTGTATGAACTCAATGAGCTGATCAGGGGAGATACTTCTTTCAATACAAATGAAACTGTTGATTATAAAACTCCTTTACTGGGTTCCAATACATTTTCTCCCAGTATTCTGAATGATTCAATTTTTCCCCGCGGGCAGAAAATATCAGGTCAGTTGCGGATCCGGCTCAATGATGAATTGGGAAATAAATTTCTTGCTCAGGATAGTGCTGAAGGTCATCCTTACAACAAAGACAGTCTTTTCAGGGCTTTTTTCAATGGATTTGCAGTAGTTCCGGAAACAATGGGTGCGGGTGCTAACGCAAATGCGCTGATGAGTTTTTCACTTAATGATACTTCAACCCACCTCAGGTTATACTACCGGTATACAAAAGCAGGCAAGTTGGATACAACCGAGAGAAATTTCGTGTTCGACAATGTTGCTTACAGTGGGCATGTAAACAATATTACCAGGGATTATACGGGTTCGGAGCTTCAGGCCCATCTACCAGACAATGGTGCCGGTGATAGCCTGGCATTTATTCAGACAAGTCCGGGCACCTATAATATTCTCCGCATTCCCGCGCTTAACGCCTTTAAACAGCTCAAGGGAAATGTTATGGTTCACCTGGCCGAACTGGAGGGAACACAGGTTCCGGGAACGGCTGCTGATAAAAATGACGTTTTAACCGCTCCTCCTTTGTTGTACCTGGATTATTACGACACGTTGTTAAAAAAGCAACAGCCCATCCTGATAGATGGATTTATCGCCGGAACATATACGCCGAACATAATGGGTGGGATTAACAAACCAATCATTGAAAACGGGAAGCCCCTGGCCGACTATAAATTTTTCATTACGCGCTATGTACAGGGTATCATAACCAGAAACAACGCGAATTTCCCGCTCTACCTGTATTCTCCGTTCGTTGTACGTTATCCTGATCTTTTCATAGGATTCGGAGTGAAACCGCTAGCCTGGGGAAGGGTGAAATTAGGCGGGGGTACATTTTCAGGACGAAAATTGAAACTTCGTATAATTTATTCAGCAATTTGAAGTTATACATAACTTAAACCTAATAATAACCAAACCTGAACTTTATGCCTTACCTGTTTACATCTGAAAGTGTTTCTGAAGGACACCCTGATAAAGTCGCGGATCAGATTTCAGATGCGTTGATTGACCATTTTCTTGCCTGGGACCCCAATTCCAAAGTTGCTTGTGAAACGCTTGTAACCACGGGTCAGGTTGTACTTGCCGGTGAGGTTAAATCCAACACTTATCTGGATGTTCAGAAAATCGCCAGGGAAGTAATCAGCAAAATCGGATATACCAAGAGTGAATATATGTTCGAAGCGAATTCCTGCGGAATTCTCTCTGCCATTCATGAGCAGTCTGCCGACATCAACCAGGGCGTTGAACGAAAGAAAAAAGAAGAACAGGGTGCCGGAGATCAGGGAATGATGTTTGGATACGCCACCAATGAAACGGAAAATTATATGCCGCTTGCATTGGATCTCGCACACAAGATTCTGAAAGAACTCGCAAATATCCGTCGCGAAAAAAATTCAAAAATGCCTTACCTGCGCCCTGATGCGAAAAGTCAGGTAACCATCGAATACGATGATAATGATAAACCATTACGTATCGATGCGATCGTTGTTTCTACGCAGAATGACGATTTTGATGAAGACAAAAAAATGCTGGCCAAGATCAACAAGGATATCAGAGAGATCGTGATCCCCCGCGTAAAAGCGAAATGCAAAAAAGAAGTTCAGGCTTTATTCAGTGATAAAATCAATTACCATATCAACCCGACAGGCAAGTTCGTAATCGGCGGGCCTCATGGTGATACCGGGTTGACCGGAAGAAAAATCATCGTAGATACTTATGGTGGTAAAGGTGCACATGGTGGTGGCGCATTCAGCGGAAAAGATCCTTCCAAAGTTGACCGCAGTGCTGCTTATGCCTCAAGGCATATTGCCAAAAACCTGGTTGCTGCCGGTGTTGCAGACGAGATCCTGGTACAGGTTTCATATGCAATCGGTGTTGCAAAACCAATGGGTATTTTTGTTGATACCTACGGTACCTCAAAGGTTAAATTAACTGATGGCGAAATTGCGAAAAAAGTGGAAGCTTTATTTGACATGCGCCCTTATGCTATTGAAACCCGGTTAAAACTCAGGAATCCGATCTATAGTGAAACTGCGGCTTATGGACATATGGGTCGCGTAAATGAAGTGGTTGAAAAAACTTTCTACTCGGCTGACGGCAAAGTTAAAAAGCTAAAAGTGGAACTGTTTACCTGGGAGAAGCTCGACTTTGTTGACAAAGTGAAAAAAGCATTTAAGATAAAATAAATAGAAACCCCACCAGAAAAGCCTCCCGCGAACCGGGAGGTTTTTTATTTTCGAAAAATGAAATCAACAGAAAGTCCCTGGAAGATTCTTGGAGAAAAACAAATTTATGATAACCCCTGGATCCGCGTAACCGAATTCGATGTAATCCAGCCCGGTGGCGGAAAAGGTATCTATGGTAAAGTACATTATAAAAATCTTGCGATCGGGATAATACCAATGGATGAAGATGTAAATATCTACCTGGTTGGCCAATACAGGTTTCCTCTTAATGAGTATAGCTGGGAAATACCCGAGGGTGGGGGAGCGATGGATGTTGAGCCTTTAGAATCTGCAAAAAGGGAATTAAAGGAAGAAACAGGGCTGACAGCGAAGAACTGGGAACACCTGATAACCCTGCATTTGTCCAATTCTGTTTCTGATG
>JAATGW010000775.1 GCA_015654495.1 Chitinophagales bacterium | reverse complement strand
TTCTCCTAGGTGCTCTTTCGTGACGTGTTGCCGCGGCTACCACTATTTGCATCTGGCAAAATTGGGCTTTGTCCTTTGATTTGAAATGCAATTAGGTTCCAGGCCTTAAAAAGCCGGCAAAAGATTAGCAACCAGCGACCAGACTCCAGACTAATGACTCCAGACTCATGACTATTTGACCGCATCCCTGTACCTTTGCCCTCCATTATTTTATTGGATTCTATGGTTTATCTCACAAGGGTGGAACATTTTAATGCGGCTCATAAATTGTTTAATCCGGATTGGTCGGTTGAACAGAACGATGCGGTTTTTGGCAAATGTGCAAATGAAAACTGGCATGGGCAGAATTTTGAATTATATGTAACGGTGAAGGGCAGACCGGATCCGCAAACAGGTTTTGTAGTTGATGCAAAAAAACTCAGTATCGTAATCAAGGAAAAAGTAACAGAGAAACTGGATCACCGTAATCTGAATATGGATGTCGATTTTATGAAGGGAAAGATTTGTTCTATTGAAAACCTGGTAGAAGGAATCTGGAATCAACTTAACCCGTTTATTCCGGAAGGTGTTCAACTGCATTGTATCAGGCTGGTTGAAACCCCGAAAATATTTGTAGAGTATTTCGGGGAATAATACCTGAACAATCGGGCATTCTGTATGTTATTCTGCTGAATGAGAATTATTATTGGAAGAGAATTAGATTATCAGTGTACATTATGGATAAGAAAGTTGCTGTTTTCCGAAAAGAACCTTTTAATGCTGCACACCGGCTGAATAATGATTCCTGGAGCGAAGAAAAGAACAGGGATGTATTTGGAAAATGTAACCTGCCGCATTATCATGGTCATAATTACGAATTGATTGTGCAGGTAAACGGCTTTCCTGATCCGGAAACCGGCTTTGTTATGGATTTGAAAGTACTGTCGGATATTATTCAGCAAAAAGTGCTGAATAAATTTGATCACCGGAATCTGAATCTGGATACTGCCGAATTTAAAAATCTCAACCCAACAGCAGAAAATATAGCAATAGTAATTTATGAGATCCTGCGTCCGGAGATTGATGCGGAAAAGGAATTGTTTATCACCTTATACGAAACACCACGCAATTATGTAAGGTACCCGATTTAACCTGTAGGAAATTTTACCCGGCTTCGTAAACAGAAAGTACTTAAAAGAAAATCATGGGATACAGTAAGACCGAACATTATGACGAGCAGACTACAATTGGCCTGATAGAAACTTATAAGAAAACGCTTGGAATGCTGGGTGAAAACCCGGAAAGGGAAGGTTTGCTTAAAACGCCTGAGCGTGTTGCCAAGGCGATGCAATTTTTGACGCAGGGATACCAGATCGATGCTGAAGCCATACTGAATTCCGCAAAATTTCACGAAGATGTGAGTGAAATGATCATTGTAAAAGATATCGAACTCTTCAGTTTATGCGAACACCATATGCTTCCTTTCTATGGGAAAGCACATGTAGCTTATATCCCGAATGGCTGGATTACCGGGCTGAGTAAAATTGCCCGGGTAGTCGACGTTTTCAGTCGCCGGTTACAGGTACAGGAAAGGCTTACAACGGAAATCCTTGGCGCGATTAAGGAAACTCTTCAGCCACTGGGCGTTGCCGTTGTTATCGAAGCCAATCATCTTTGTATGATGATGCGCGGTGTACAGAAACAGAATTCCACAACTACCACCAGCGCTTTCTGGGGTGAATTCGAAAAAAACGAATCCAGGAGCGAGTTTATCCGGCTGATCGGATCAAAGTTGCATTGATCCAGGCAGACTTTCTTTAATCAGGAATTCAATTTCATTACTTTCGCCGTACAAGTTCTAATATGATCCATGCTTTTGTTTTTCCGGGTCAGGGCGCCCAATATCCCGGTATGGGCAAACCGCATTACGATAATGCTTTTGCAAAAAGAATGTTTCACCAGGCCAATGAAATCCTGGGCTTCAAAATTTCAGATATCATGTTTAATGGTACTGACGAAGATCTGAAGCAAACAAAAGTTACTCAGCCCGCTGTATTTCTGCATTCTATAATCGCTTTCAAAAGTATTGAAGGCGCTGAGCCGCATATGGTCGCGGGGCATTCGCTGGGAGAATTTTCTGCTTTGGTTGCCAATGGTACATTAAGTTTTGAAGACGGGTTGCGGCTTGTTAGCATCCGCGCCCAGGCTATGCAAAAAGCATGCGAATTAATTCCTTCCACAATGGCTGCTGTACTCGGCCTGGAAGATGAAAAGGTGGAAGAAATCTGTGCACAGGTTACAAAAGAATCAGGTGAGATTGTTGTGCCTGCAAATTATAATTGTCCGGGGCAACTGGTGATCAGCGGAACGGTTAAAGGTATTGAAATTGCCTGCGAAGCGTTAAAAGTTGCAGGGGCAAGGCGAGCAATGATATTACCCGTGGGCGGCGCATTCCATTCGCCACTGATGGCTCCTGCAAAAGATGAACTTGCCGCAGCGATAAAAAATACATCTTTTCATAAAGGTTCCTGCCCCGTATACCAGAATGTTGTTGCCAAAGCCGTAAGAGATACCGGTGAAATCAGACAGAACCTGATAAATCAGTTAACCGGTGCCGTTAGGTGGACCCAGAGCGTACGGGCTATGATTGCCGACAATGTAACTGACTTTACTGAAGCCGGTCCTGGAAAAGTACTGCAGGGACTGATTCAGAAGATTGATAAAAATGTTCCGGTGAAAGGAGTCAATTAGAAGTACGAAGTACGAAGGCCGAACTACTAAGTGGAAGAAAAGTGAGAAGTATGAGGGGAGAAGTTCTGCAAAGCAATATGCTTAATAAAGATTTTGGGCTGTTTCTCAATAGCCCTGCTTTCAAGGGAGGGAAAGAAAATATTTTTTTCCCTGTTTTAGAGGTACATTTTTGGCGTGCCCCCGCATTCATCACGAAGTTTTCTCAGGCTCAATGTTGCGTCCCGGCTCCGGCCCACTGTGCGGGTAATGCACCCGGAGCGGGCTATACCAGGGAAAGGCTTGATGAAGCCATGACAGGTATAAAAAAAGATCGCCGGAGTGCAATGAAGCATTTGGAATTATTAAAATGCAGGAATTGGTATTTGTCACAAAACTAAAGGGCTGTTATACCTTTAGTTTTGCTGATATACGTATCTAAAAAAAATATACGTATATTGACGGGAAATTTATCATAATGGCGACAAAACTTACACTGAGTATTAGCGAAAAAACCATAAAACGGGCGAAATTAATTTCCAGACAAAAGGGTAAAAGCATCAGTAAAATGGTAGAAGAGTACCTTGATTCTATCAACGTCAACGAAGCACGAAAGGAATCGGCGATCGAAAAAATTCAGCAAATAATGGAAGGGAAGATAACCAACCCTGAGGTGGACTGGAAAAAAGCTAAAGCTCAACAGCTTAAAAAGAAATATGGCGTATAAAATATTTGCCGATACGAATGTTTATTTAGATCATTTGTTGCAACGTATCGCAGGCTGGCAATATGCCAGAGATATCTTTGCTCTGGCAGAGCAAAGGGAAATTATAGTCTTTACATCTGCTTCGAGTCTTATAAACGTATTGTATGCGTTGAGACAACAGAAGAATCTTGCACAGGCTGATATTATCATGCTGATTAAGTATATTCTCAGTTATACCAAACTGCTGCAGACAGGCGAAGCTGTTTTTATGAGTGCTTTATCGTCTGGCTTTACCGATCTGGAAGATGGTATACAATATTATACCGCACTGGGGGCAAAGGATGTGGATTACTTTATTACGTCCAATATAAAAGACTATAAGAAGGCAGTGCCACAGTTGACTGTTCTTTCACCCCGGCAGTTTATTGCCTTATATCACAAGAAATAATTTTCCAAACCTACGTTTAGCGTTAAACGTGAAGGGAACAATTAATCAATTCCGGATAACTGCCTTTGCACTGAATAAGTTGCTTATAAAAATTCTGGAGGGCCTGCGCTTATCTATTGTGAACGCCACAGATAACCCCCCAGCATATATATGCTATCCATAGATGCCCGGATTTGATGATAAGGGATACCTGTTTTTTGGAAGGCCTCAAGAACGCTCGGGTATACCTCAAGCTCTTTGCCCTTACCGGAACATTTAATTACGCTAATCTTAAAGTACCTGACCTTGATTGTCTTTTTCTCTGGGCCCGCTCCTCTCTGCCAGAAAAAACCGTTAGCTGTTTTAAGTCTTCCGTTCAAACATGGGGAAAGCGTGGACTTGTTAAAACCTGTTGTACGGCTTGCTTCCCTGATACCTGGATATATACAAACCCAGATGCCTTTTAGATCATACTGTGTGATTTGCTGAGATACTGTTGAATGATAGTTGTCCATTTTTTTTGTAAGGACATCTTTTACGATCTTATCAGGACCGTTGCCATAGGGCCAATAAAACCACCGGCGGTTAATATCCTTCTTTTGGTGGCATTACCTATAGTGCTTATCAGGATTTTGGATTGCCTGGCCGCATCCTTCAGGCTTGGATAAAACGCAAGTTTATACCCATCTTTATCGTACTGTGAAACAGCTTTATATCTTTTATGTAAGCCTTTCTGTGCCATCCTTAACCTTTCTTTCCTGGTCAGGTATTTTAATTTATTTGGGATTCTTACAAAATAAAAGTT
>JAATGW010000232.1 GCA_015654495.1 Chitinophagales bacterium | reverse complement strand
TGTATTCCTTCACGAGATATCCGATTTCATCATTCCTGCCCCAGGTAATTACTTCATTTTGTTTACCGAGGTTGATCTCGCGCATCTTTTCTCCAATCCAGCTGAATGACTGTGTTATCCTGTTGGTGATGAAAACGGCAATTACTCCCGCAATAAGAAAAATAAATGCATTCAGGTTGATTATCGCCACAAGAAAATTGGAGATTTCCTGGTTCAGATCCCGCGATGAAGTGAAGTTGGGAATATTCAGATAGGCTTTGATATCGCGGTCTTTGTCCCTCACGGGCACATAAATACTGAGGTAATTCAATTCTCCGTACTGTTCATCCTGTACAAACTGAATCTTTCTCAATCTTTTCATTTCATAATAAGCTACCGGATCCATCAGCCGGCTCAGAATGCCTTTGTTATAGACAAGCGAATTGCTTGAAACAAGCAGAACTCCGTTTGTATTATACAGATTGATATCAGCATTATGTATCTCTGAAATATTGGTTATTTCCTGCTGCAATTGATGCATTGATGATGTATCAGTGAGATTGAGCAGACTTTTGTGGTTGATAAAATCACCCATCTTATTATAGAGATCACTTTCCATCACCTGTATTCTCCTGCTTAATCGTTCTTTGTTATTCTTATTATATCGTTGTATAAAAAAGATGATGGTGGCAACGCCTATCACAAAAAATGAAAATATGCTGATGAAAATGATGGTACTATAAATCTGGTTACGGATACTCATCTTCCAGATATCACTCTGCACGCCTATCTGAAAACCCGATCTTACAATCAGGCTGGCCAGTTGAAATAAACCTACCAGAAAAAGGAATACGCAAAACAGGTAGGAAAATAATGTAATTGCTTCAAGTATAAGATTGCTTTTCCGCGTAATTACTACCACTCTTTCCGGACCAATCTTATACCAGAGTTCCTGGTAATTTTCTTTGTTGATCAGAGAATATTCCTCAACCGGAATCTCCGACGGTTCAAGCCGGCTGGGGAATGGATAATCATTCCGGTTGTAGATCAGTTCAAGTTTATCGTACACCGCAAACGCGTAATTCGGGAAACGTTCAAAAGAGAATTCTTCCGACTGCTTTATCAGTTCGGGATAAAGTGAAGCGTCGTTCTTATATATTTTCCGGGGATCAGAAAACATAAAAAGTTTCGCAATTACTTTGTTGCCGGTATCAAGCACTTCCTTCTGAAATATATAGCTGAAATTTGTAAAATCCGTTTCGTAATATTTAAGATCGGTTATCCCTGTACGTTTAGCCTGCATCGTGTAGATCGTATTCAGGGTATCAAAGGTCAGCCTGTCGGAAGCAGAAAACGGTGCACCATCCGCATCAAAAAAATACAACTGTGTATCAAACTTATTACTGTAACCCTGGAAATTGGCATTGATGATACTGTCTTTCAGGCGCTGACTTTCAAAATTATTTCTAAAGCGTTGGAGGTTATGAACCAGGAAATCGTTGCTGAGCGACAATATTGTGATATTCAGTAAAAGCTCACTGGAAGGATCGGCCTGTATACCCAGCTTAGCAGCAGCTGCCAGTCTTTGTTTCTCTTCACGGATACGGTTTTGTGTAATGATAACTACTGAAATAGAATCCGAAAAAAGCACCCGCCAGAATACCATGCTGCTTCCGGCAATATGCTTTGCTATTTTAAGATCGGTACTGTGCACCAGAAAAACATAAAAAAGCAACCATACCAGCACGCCCATTTCAAATGAAATTGCGGGTCCGTTCATTCTGAAAGTGAGTATCAGCAATCCGATCAGCGATATCAGCAGGGCTTTGTAATAGTACTTCGGGCCTATAACCTCGTCCAGAAATTTCAGCAAAATCAGACTTAAAATGAAGAATCCAAGCGAAATGCAGCAAAGCACGATAAAGCCCACAACACTGTACAGGTTGAGGCTAAAGAAATTCGTTACATCATAAGAGATCTGAGAATCCGCCACCAGGCTGCGGATTGTATTTCCGCATACCCATGTTAAGCTGACAAGAAGTATAACAATCAATGAGCTCAATAAAATCCTGATTCCATTCTGATCCACACTTAATTTAAAATCATATTTATTAATCTGCGTTCGCGCAAACAAAACAATCCACACAAATAATAATGCATTGATCAGCAAATCGCCCAATGTTCTTAAAATAACATTACTGCCATAGATCTGCGGATTAAACAGTTCAAATTCTTTAAAATCTATCGGGAACGGTAAAAGATAACTGGTAAGGCGCACTAGGATAACAACGAAAACAAGAAATGCAATTCCGTAGCCGGTGCCGAAATGACGGCTTAAACCGAGTGCAACCATATGTATATAGAAAAAGAAAAGCAGCATGCCTAAAAGGCGCAGCAATATGGTTATCCAGTCGCTGCTGGCACTTTTATCATTCAGCTTTTTTTCCAGCGTGAAAAGCGTGTTACCAAAACTGTTTACAATCGGAATACCATTGTAGTTTTCAGCTATCCGGTAGTTTTTTTCAATATTGGGATGATCAACAAATCCATTTTTCAGATAGTCGTTTTCAATAAAAAAACTCCAGCGTATGGGAATTAAGGCAACTATCAGGAGATTGCTACCATCCCTTGCAGTGATTCTCCGTTTTATAAATTCAAACCGGCCGTTAGGGAGTGTTTCAAGAAATTCACCTTCCGGTCTTACAATCATTTCATCGTTCGGCAGCGTTTGCTGAGTTGACCAGTAACGCAGATTGATCGGACCATAATCTTCGAGGGAATAAATAAAAATGCCATAAGGCTTACTTGTAATATCCGTTACTTCCGATTCTGATTCTTCATTGTTGATCAACCTTGTAATCAATGATGAATCTCTTAAAAATCCATCAAAATCTTTTTCCAGTTTGTGCAGGTACTGTTCCATTGACTTCTTTACACCCTGGGGTGAAGAAGTGTATGACCAGTAATTACTGAAAATAAATGATAAAGTGAAAAGCCAGGCAGCCCCGATCAGGTAGTAAGCATTGCGGTATATAGTATCTTTTAAAAAGTTTTTCAATTGCCTTTGCTTTGCTTTTTAATGCTTACCCAGATCGCATCCATTTCTTCAAGACTCATATCCTGCAGGTTTTTGCCATTCAATCCGGCATTTTTTTCCATTGCGGTAAACCGGCTGATAAATTTCTTATTGGTTTTCTCAAGTGAATGCTCTGCGTCAATCTGCAAAAACCGGGCGTAATTTATTAATGAGAACATCAGGTCGCCAAACTCATCTTCTATCCGGTCACGGTTTTTAGAATCAGCAGCAGCTGCATTGTTAAAAGCATTTACTTCTTCCTTTAATTCCATAATTTCTTCTTCCACTTTTTCCCAGACCTGATCAGCATTTTCCCACTCAAACCCTACCTGCCGGGCTTTTTCCTGCAACCGCATCGCCTTTACTACTGAAGGTAATGATGATGGCACACCCCCAAGCACCGATTTCTTTCCTTCCTTTAGTTTAAGTTTTTCCCAGTTCGATTTCACTGCTTCCTCATCTTTCACCTGTACGTCGCCGTATATATGCGGATGGCGTGAAATGAGTTTTGTATTAATCTGACGGATAACGTCTTCGAGGTTGAAGCGCCCCTGTTCAGTACCAATTTTTGCATAAAAGAAAATATGCAGCAGCAGATCTCCCAGTTCCTCACGAATACCGGTCCAGTCTTCTTCGCTGATCGCATCCGCAAGTTCATAGGTTTCTTCTATTGTTAACTGCCGCAGACTGCGAATGGTCTGCTTCCTGTCCCAGGGGCATTTTTCCCTGAGCTCATTCATTATCCTGTTCAATTGCAAAAAGGCATCTGTAAGTGAATTCTCCATAATCTAACTATTCAAAACAACAAAGGTGAAATAAATACCAAATACCAGCAGTATGATTATCGCAGAGCAAAAAAGAAAGGAAATAAAATGCAGTAATGTTTTAAAGCGTCCCTGCAAATAAAAAGTCCTCATGGCTTTGTATGTATAAAAAAATATTCCAACTATACTTATATACCTCAACCAGCGGATCCAGGTCCAGTTAAGACCGGTCTCCATTTTCTCCAATAGAAAATACAGGATTAAAGTCAGAAACAGGAAAATAAAGAGGTACACAAGAAAGATTCCGTGGTGAGCCACATTTGTCTCTTTTCTTCGCAGGTATAACAAGCGTAAGATCATTGCCAGTACAGGCAGCATAATAAAGAGTATCGTCGGATAGCTATGTGTAAATCTATAAACCAGGTCGGCAATATATGCACCGTTATCACCATGGTACTTGTTAAAAATTTTGATCTGGCGGTATTTGAACATCCTCCGGGACCATGAATCTCTTTTCTCTTTTGGTAAAACCAGCTGAGCAGAATCATAGGCCTCCCTGCTCTGATTGCTGAAACCAAATAAATCAATATCCTCTGCTTTATTTATATCAGGTAAACTGTCTTTTCGCTGCGCTATAATGAGATCGAGTGAATCGACAAAATGATTCAGTACTGCTTCATCACCAAACTCCAACAAAGTATCAATGCCATTTCGGATGATGATTTTTTCATTGAGGTTGATATTGAAGTCTGCACTACTGTCAAGTTTGGATAGCTTGTTAATCAGGCTCTGCGTGGTCGAATAGCTTGTACGGATATCAGTTTCCGACACATGAAAGAAAAAGTTATAGTACAGAAAAAAGAAAACAGCGGAAGTAAAAATATACATCCGTGCCGGGTCGAGATAAGCAGCTTTTCTTCCGCGGATATATTCTCTGCCGAGAAAGCCCGGCTTTGTGAATAAGGTTTTGACTGTGTCAAAATATTTCCCGTCAAAATGCGTGATATCATAGAGAAAATGCCGGATCAGGCCCTTCACTGTAAGGTCGGGCTCAGTGTTTTCCTGGCCGCAGCGCTGGCAATACCTGCCCGCTACGGTTGTACCACAATTGAGGCAGTTTTTCTCTTTTCTTTCCTTGTTATGCGACAAGAGATCTTTTTTGTTAAAAATAAGGAAGAATCCAGCGCTTTTTATATCAATGAACTAAACAATGGCGTTAGTAGGTTTATTCTTAGATTTAAACACAATTCCCTGATTTTTATATGAATAGGAAAGGCCTTTTTTGCATGATCTGTGTAGTTTTTCTTCTGATCCACTCCGGGCTTATGGCCCAGTTCTATTATTCCGATATCCTGAATAATCAATCAGCCAATACCCAATTTCAATTGCTTAAGAAAAACAAGGTAAGCAATATCAGTGGCGAAAGTTTTGAGGCGACCGGCGAGCCCACTGAAGATTTCAGTTTTGTTCAACAGATCAATCCTTCCTATTCGCAATTAAAAACCGTTACTTCTGCACCACTCTCCGGCCGGTCGGCGATGACCAACTTTTTCAACAGTCAGGGCTTACTGTACCGCACAACCGATAGCAGCACTTCATCTTTCACCCAATACGAATATAAATACGATTCACTTAACCGGCTTGTTCAGATCAGCAGCAGCTCAAATATTGTCGGTGAAAAACTAAAAGTTACTGAAACGCACGACTGGATATACGATGCAACAGGTTCACCTGAGAAAATGATCCGTATAAAGGATAAATCTGATACGACGATTTATCTGTTTAAAAAAGATGATCAGGGAAAAATAATTGAAGAACAATCTGTAAATAAACTGGTCGCTGGTGAAAAAACATATTATTACTACAATGATCGCCAGTTACTTTCTGACATTGTGCGATTTAATGATCGTGCTGCAAAACTTCTGCCCGACTACCTTTTCAATTACAATGACCAGAAGCAGCTGGAAGAAATGGTGACTGTACAAAATGGCGGAGTAGATTATCTTACCTGGCGTTATATTTATTCTGATGACGG
>JAATGW010000240.1 GCA_015654495.1 Chitinophagales bacterium | reverse complement strand
TGCAATCTCCTTTGAAAAGTCGTGAATGGTTTTTAAACCTGCATGCTGTGTACCCAGCACCGGACTGTTAAAATCGATTAAAGTGGTGAGCTTATATTCAACTGCTGGCATGGCCACCAGCTCAACTCTTTTTTCTTCGTTATAGTAAGTGATATTGGTATCGATAGTGTACCAGTTTTTTGCCGCTTCCTGTTCAGCAACCCCCGCTTCCCTTATTATTTCTACAAAGGGTTCTGAACTGCCATCCATGATCGGGGTTTCGGGGCCATTTATTTCAACCAGGCAATTATCAACGCCCATACCTACAAGTGCTGCGAGTACATGTTCTACAGTGCTGATCCGGGCTCCGTTATCTTCAATCGTTGTTCCGCGTGAGGTATCAACAACCAGGTCGCAATCTGCTTTTACCAGGGGTTGACCGGGCAAATCGATTCTTTTAAACTGGATGCCAAAACCAGGATTTGCAGGTTTCAGATTCATATCGACATTGATCCCGGTATGAAGGCCTGTACCGGAAATACTTATAGCGGAACTTAGGGTATGTTGCAGATCAGCATTGAATTTTTCATTCATCGGCCTGGTTTAAAATTAAGGCGCAAATATAGCAGTTATTTTTGGCAAGGGATAGACCAATAAGCCAGTCCGGAACAGGGCTATTTTTATTGATATAAGCTCTGTTTCAGGATGTTATCAAAAGGAGCCGGGAAATTTATTTCAGGAGTCGGGAAGGTAGTAATGAAAACGGCTAAACTTTTTCTGCCAGAAGACGTGTGATCATTTTTTCGAGTTCTTTGATTTTCTTTTCAAGTTCAGGCAGGTTCCGGCCGGCAACCTGGGCACGTAATGCAGCACTGTATTCGTATGCAGGGCTTCCCGTGACAGCCGAATTAGGGAATTTTATTGACTTACTTACTCCGCTCTGTGCATTTATCTTTGACCCGTCAGCAATACTGATATGTCCGACAATACCAGCCTGACCACCAATAAGAACATTGTTGCCGATTTTTGTACTTCCGCTTACGCCTGCCTGTGCGGCTATAACGGTATTTTGTCCGACTTCCACATTGTGTGCGATCTGGATCAGGTTATCCAGTTTAGCACCTTTTCGAATAAGGGTCGATCCCATTGTTGCACGGTCGATAGTTGCATTGGATCCGATTTCAACAAAGTCCTCAATTACCACATTTCCGATCTGGGGTATTTTTTGATAAGTTCCATCTGCCTGGGGGGCAAAGCCGAATCCATCACTACCAATAACAGTCCCACCATGAATAATAACTTTGCTGCCCACAACACAATCATGATAGATTTTTACGCCGGGATGTATAATTGTATCATTCCCAACCTTTGCATTATCACCGAGAAATGTCTGCGGGAAAACCTTTGTATTGTCGCCGATAACCACATGTTCGCCTATATAAGCGAACGCGCCTATATAAACGTTTTCGCCAATTTTTGCGGTGGGAGCGATATAACTGGGTTGCTGGATACCTGATAATTGCTGGGTCATCATTTGCTGATACTTGCTCAGAAGCAGTGCAAATGAGGTATATGCGTCAGGAACACGGATAAGAGTTGAGGTAATGCTGTATTTTATTTCCTGGCTATCATTAATAATAATAATGCTGGCGCCTGTGGTACCCAGAAATTCTTCATATTTGGGATTAGCAAGAAATGCCAGCTGCCCCTCCTGCGCTTCTTCAATTTTTGC
The DNA here is from genome assembly GCA_015654495.1 of Chitinophagales bacterium. GTDB lineage: Bacteria > Bacteroidota > Bacteroidia > Chitinophagales > Chitinophagaceae > Pollutibacter. The sequence goes on along the minus strand of JAATGW010000240.1, from coordinate 1,266 downwards.
AAATGAACTGACAGATTTAGAAGGGTCCCCTTCAATCTTTCCTCCTATCAGGGTTGCGATCTGAGCGGCGCTGAATTGCATATTATTTCATTAAGATAAAAAGTCGAATCCCGTTACCTGGTTGTAGTTAGCGGGGCCGGATTGATGCAGCAAATAAAACCGGAACCATGATTTCAGCAATTTCTATTCCGGTTTATAATAACAAATGTAGAATTTTTTAACAGGCAAAGACAGGTTTTGGTGGATAAGGGCATTATCAACCAATGAAATATCCTTTACGGTTCCATCCCTGAAAAGAATATTTATATGCTCCTCATTCGGATCATACAAACTGTTTTCTGCTTCTCCTGTAAACACGAGATAGTTAAGATCATTTCCGCTAATCCCGGTTTTAGCCTCAACCTTTTTTTTATAGAATTCAACCTGGTCAGCAGCAATGGGTTCGGCCCCCAGCTTTAGTTTGAATAATTGTCTGTTCAAAACTGATAAGCATAACAAAGAGAGAACGGGATCAGGATGCCGGCACCAGATCTTAATAGCATGGGTTACATCAGTATCGTCGAGCTGACAAAACAGGTCCAGATTCTCTTTAAGTGTCCCATTTAACTCGTTGAAAAGAATCTGACAAAGAATATTATTCAGGTTGACTGTTTTATCATTTTCTGAAAAAAGATACCGGGCTCTCTCAAAAATTTTGACCAGGGTCATTTCAGAACACAAAACTGTTTTATGCAGGTAAACCTGCCAGTACATGAGTCGTCTTGAAATAAGAAATTCCTCAATAGAATAAATTCCTTTCTCTTCCACCATCAGCTCACCCTTATGAACCGTGAGCATTTTCAATATCCGGCTGTAGCTGATCACGCCTTCCGATACGCCTGTAAAAAAGCTATCCCTTGTGAGGTAATCCATCCGGTCAACATCAAGCTGGCCGCTCACAAGCTGATGAAGAAATTTTTTCGGATATACATCAATGAAAATTTCAATTGCCGTATGTAAAGCCCCGTCAAATTCGAGATTGAGTTTTTTCATGATGAGAACCGAAAGTTCTTCATGATTGAAATCTTCAATCAGTACACTCTCCAGCGCATGCGAGAAGGGACCATGACCAATATCATGTAAAAGAATGCAGATCCTGGCCGCCTGTTCTTCAGCCGGGTTAATATCCACAGCCTTGCTTTTTAATTCAAACAAAGCCTGCGTCATCAGGTGATAAGCACCAAGTGAATGATGAAGCCTGGTGTGAACCGCTCCGGGATAAACCAG
>JAATGW010000516.1 GCA_015654495.1 Chitinophagales bacterium | reverse complement strand
GTTTGTGGAGCACAAACAAGTTACAAAGTCAATACGGATGCAAAGCTTCGCTCAGGTCCGGGTACCATATATCGGGCAATTGATATTGCAAAAAATGGAGAAAGCGTCAGAGTTGTTGAGCAAAAAATTCCAGGCTGGTTTAAAGTCGAATACAAGGGTAAAATTGGTTTTATATCAAGCAAACTGGTGACCGCTTTGCCTGACTCATCGCCTCCAATGTCTTCCCCGGTTTCCTTAACATCGCCAAAATCCGACGAAGATCGATCTCTATATTTTGTATTGATTGTAATTGTTTTGGCCCTGGTATTAATAGCCCGGCAGCGAAAAAAAGGACAAACCACGCCAGTTTTAAATTCAATTAGTAATGAACCGTCTCATTCACCTGATAACCAGAAAACTAATAATAATAATAGGTTGAAAAAACAATTACCTGCATCAGAAAAAATCCTGAGACCTGAAGCCCAGACTAAAACCGAGGTTAACCACCCCGGCATTTCTCAGCTGGGGAAAATAGATCAATCTGCAAACAATATCCTTCAAAATTTGAAAATTGAAATTCAAACAAATGCAGGGACCGGTAGTCCCAATGACTTCACTCCAGACAAAGTACATCAAGGCATCAAGTCCGATAATTTAAATTCGCGTGCTATAAAAGAGCCTAACGAAGATGAAGCAGGAAAAAAAGAAATACCTGAAAAGATGATAGCTGATGATCCAGGAAATGGAAATAAAAAAAATGATAGGCTGGAAACACCCGAAGACGATTCTATTGTAAATATATCAGGAGATAACTACAATCTTTTGGTACCAGACCAGCAAATTCCAAACAGAGTTGCTGTTCTTCCATGGAATCATCAATATATTTACTCAGCCAGCGATATAAACTACGCTACTAAGGAACAGAAGGAGTTTTACACCCATTTTAAACAGCGGTTTTTGGAGGGGATTTATCTTGATCTGAATGGTAATACCAACTATTGCTTTATTCTTTTATTCGACATGGTTGATGCCTATCTGCAACATAAAAGTCTGGCTCTTGTTGAAAACCAAATTGAAAAGATTTGTAAATACTATCCGGCAACCAGTAAATATGGAATTCCTGCTTTACGAAATAAACTGGAAGCAATAGGAGATCAGCATGCACTTCAACGGTTACGGTTAAGACATAACGTCTCAATTCAAAGCGCACCTCAAACTGCCGGTTACAACTATAGTTCTGATCCGGATTATTGGCGCCTTGGTACAAAATTTCAATCCAAGCTTTCACTCACCGGCAATGAGGTTTCTATCCTTAATGCGATCTGGAGTCCAACAAATAATTTCTTTTCAATTGACCGCTGCGGAAACGCAATCGTGAAATTGTTTATCTCCGTTATAAGACTTCTCGATGAAAAATTCAGAGTGGAACAAAGCAGTTTTGAAAAAGAAATTACAACGGCAGTTGACGTTGTATTAAGAAAGCATTTCCACTATAAATCAAATAGCTATAATTACAAAAGCAGTATAGAAACAGTCAGGACTGAAATCTATACAACTACTTTTAAACTATGCGAAAATTCTGTCCGGGAACGATACGGACATAAACGAAAACTGAATACGGACACCTTCATTACTGATCCTGAAGCTAAGACTGAACTTGACTCCCGGATAATTCAGAAAGTAAATGTAGCCCTGCTCGAACTTGTGGACACAATTGAGGCGCCGGACGAAGTGACAGAATTGGAACTTAACGCTCAAAACACTGCAAGGTGGAAATCAAAATTTGATGAACTAAGTACAAATTTTAATGGAAAACCCAAAGAATTTGCGGCCTCAGTATTATCGCTTGCCAAAAAAAACGGTCGCAATCCCGCCGTTGAAAACCTATTTTTTGAAGCCTCAAAGTTTCTTGCCAAATTCGATAAAGAAAGTTCTTTACTGATGTATGTTAACTATATATATCATGACCTCAACTCCTCCAGTTTTGATAACAGGAAGCTTTCAAAAACCGTTCAAAAAAGTCTTTTTAACAACAACGAACAGCTTCACGGTTTTGAAAAATTGTTGGCTGACCTGATCAATGACAGGAATCTTCAGAATGCGCTAAATGCGGTACCCAATATTTATACAAAAAAGAGGAAAAAAATTCAACTCAATTCCGAACATATTAAAGAAGTACAGGAGCAGCACTCAGATACGGTTGAATTACTTAATGAATACTTAAAAGACGAGTATGAAGATGAAAGCAATATTATTAAAACCGAACAAACCAGTGTAAGTGAAATAAAGATCGACATTTCGTCAAAGTCTGCGACAGAACATTCGTCAATCTACATAACTGATATCAGTTTTACAGAAGAACAAATTGAACTTCTCCAGATATTTTCAAAGAATAACTTTTCAGTGCTTCAAACTGACGTCGAAGCATTTGCCAAATCAAAGTCAGTTTTCAAAAATCAACTGATCGGGCGTATTAATGAAATCTGTTTTGACCGCGTGGATGATGTATTGATCGAAGAAGAGGAAGAATCATTTATCATTAATCCTGAGTATTATAAAAGCCTATTAATATCATGATTGACAACATCAAACCTAAAGAAGCAACATCGATTATCAACTCCCTGGTCGGCGGAGTTGTGCCTAAAACCGGAGTACAGCATATCACCGTTGGTAGATCAGAAGAGATTGAGGCCTTTGTAAAAGCGCTTGAAGATGTCAAGAATGGTCACAGCATGGTAAAGTTCTGGATAGGCGATTTCGGATCGGGAAAATCATTCATGCTTCACTTGTTGAATACTGTTGCATTAAAGCAAAAGTTCGTTGTTGCCAATGCTGATTTCACTCCGGATAACAGGCTGTATTCTAACGATGGAAAATCTGTATTACTGTATTCAGCTATAATTGATAATATTTCTATTCAAACAAAACCTGAAGGGGGTGCTTTGCCGACCTTAATGGAAAAATGGATAGAACAGGCAATATCAAAAACCGCTGCTGAAAATCAAATTCCGATTACAGAAATCAGGAATGAAAAACACTTCAACCTGATCCAATCCAACATTATGAAATCGATTAATGAGTTAACAGATGTTGGTGGTTTCGATTTTGGAACAGTAGTAATTAAGTATTATGAAGGCTATATAACAGATAACGAACAATTGCGTCGCAATGCACTAAAATGGCTGAAGGGAGAGTACAATACAAAAACAGAAGCCAGGCAGGACCTCGGAGTAAGGGAAATAATTAATGATCTGAATTATTATGATATGCTTAAGAATTTCTGCAAATTGTTTGTCAGCATGGGTTATAGCGGGTTTATGATTAACCTGGACGAGGCAATCAATTTGTATAAAATTTCAACTTCGGCAATGCGCGAAAAAAATTATGAAAAGATTCTCACCATTTATAATGACTGTTTCCAGGGAAAGATTACAAATCTGTTTTTCAATTTTGCTGGTACAAAGGAATTTCTGGAAAATGAACGCAGAGGACTCTTTAGTTATAATGCAATAAAAACAAGGCTCGAAACAAATAAATTTGAAACAGCAGAAATCCGGGATTTTGCACAACCAGTTATCCGGTTAATGCCTCTTGATCATAACGAAATATTTGTACTTCTTAAAAAATTAAAAGCAATATTTGATTTCAATTATAAAACCAGGATCGATATTTCCGATGCCGATATCCAGCAGTTTATGGAAGAGATCTTCAATAAACCAGGGGCTGCCGAATTTCTGACTCCCAGGGAGGTAATCAGGGATTTTCTTAATATTCTGAATATTCTGCGTCAGAATCCAAATGTTGACAAAGGGAAACTATTTGGTGACCTTGAGATCTCAGATGAAAGACCGAACGAAGGAACATTGAACGAAATTGAAGAACTATAATGGCATTTGATCTGCTTTCTGAACCTATTCGGAAATACGTCTACGATAAGAGATGGGAAAAACTGCGACCCATCCAGGCTGCAGCTATTACCAGAATCCTTTCCGGAAATGGTAATTATATCCTGGCATCTAAAACTGCCTCAGGCAAAACCGAAGCTGCTTTTCTGCCCATTCTGTCCAAAATAGATTTCAAGGAAGCAGGTGTTCAGGTATTGTATATATCACCGCTGATTGCTCTGATAAATGACCAGTTTCAGCGTATTGAGGAGTTATGTAAATATCTCGATATCAGTGTAACCAAATGGCACGGAGAAGCCAATAAAACCCTTAAAGAGAGAATTATTAAGAATCCGGAAGGTATCATTTTAATTACCCCGGAATCACTTGAGGCTATGTTCGTTAATAAATCATTTAATATTAAACATCTGTTTTCAAATCTCAAGTATGTTGTAATTGATGAAATTCATTCATTCCTGGGCACTGACAGGGGAACTCAGCTTAAATCCATCTTATCAAGGTTACAGAATGTAAATTTAAAACCATATAATATCGTCGGATTAAGTGCCACAATTGGAGATTATGCAGAAGCAAAACGTTTTACAGGAAATGAGGAAAACACAAAAGTTCTCCTGGATAAAACAACCAGGGAAATAAATGCAGTTTTCAGGTATTTTGAAGAAACCGGTAACGAACTGCCCCCAAAACTTCTGGATGATCTTTATAATGAAACAAAAGACAATAAGGTGCTCATCTTTCCTAACAGCAGGGGTAAGGCCGAGGAAGTAGCAGTCAGACTAAAAAAAATTTCAGACAGAACAAACGGCCATTCAAACTATTTCTCTCATCATTCTTCTGTTGACAGAGAGGTTCGGGAAGATGTGGAGTACTTCGCGAAAAATAACAACCGGCAAAATTTTGCCATTTCATGCACGTCTACACTGGAGTTGGGCATAGATATCGGAGCGGTGGATGAAGTTGTGCAGATTGATGCTACTTACAGCATAGCTTCGTTGATTCAGAGGGTTGGTAGAAGCGGCCGTCGCGAAGGTGAAAGTAGTAATCTGTTTTTGTACGCTACCAATCAATGGAGCCTATTGCAATCCCTGGCCTGCTGGCAATTGTATAAAGAAGGGTTTATCGAACCGCCTCTTTCTATTGAGAAGCCCTTTGATATATTACTTCACCAGGCATTGTCAATTGTAAAAGGCCAATCAGGAATACTACTTGAAGAATTGGAAGATCAGCTAAAAAATAATTTCGCTTTCAATAAAATAGAATCTGCAGAAATTCAGGAAATTCTGGCTAATCTAATCGAAACTGATTTATTGGAAAAGATCCGTCATGAAGTTATTATTGGTGTGGAAGGTGAAAAAATAGTAAACAGTCGCGATTTTTATAGCGTGTTCAAAACAGAAGAGAATTTTAAGGTTGTCAATAATCGAAATACAATCGGTGAAATCCCATTTTCACCACAAATAAGGAAGGATGAAAACATCCTGCTGGCAGCACGGATCTGGAAAATTAAAGATGTGGATGAAGGAGCAAAAAGAATTGAGGTTATTCCCGCCAACGATGGTAAAAAACCCATGTTTTTTGGTGGCGGCGCAATTATCCATTCGCGCATAAGGCAGAAGATGCTAGAGATTTTATTCAACCAGGACGAATATGAAATATTGAATGAAGAGTGCAAAAATCAATTGAGCTTGCTGCGAAAAGATTTTGCAGTTTTTGAAATTACAAACGCTGAAGTGGAGCGTCCGTTGATGATATATGATAAAAGAGCTGAATTTTTCAGCTTTACCGGTACCAGGGTGAACCGAACCATTAGCTTTCTGCTGGATATTGCAGGAATAATAAACAACATTTATGAAAAAGACTGTCGTTGCGTTCTTCAGATCGAATCAACAAAAAATCAATTCATAGAAAGTTGGCGGAAATTAGCAAACCTAATACCGGGAGTAGAACCCCATCTCTATACTTTGTTGGAAAAATTTCCAGCCTTGCTTGACTTTTCAAAATGGGGTGAATTCCTGCCAGACAAATACAAGGTTAGTTTACTGCGGCAGAAATACTTCGACTTTAATGAAACGGAAGCGTTTGTTAAAAAAGTGAAGTTTGTATTCAACAGATAGCAGTGACAGAGGATGCAAACAGCAAGAAATGCATCCCTTATTCTTCCCGGATGAAAAGTCTTCTTAGCCTTTGTGTAGCTGTTCAGGTAGCGGAAGGCCGGCAAAATGAAAGTTTAAATTTAGTATCCCCCGCGAACATATACTAATGGAATTTCCAGTATTTGCTTCGGCAGTGCCGGCGATTTTGATGGCTTTACTGTTTATTATCAGCCGATTCATATGAAGAGTAGTTAATTTAAATTATAATGTTTAGTATAATTGACAAATTAAGTATTTTTGCTCATTATACTAAACATTATGTCGGGGGCCTTAACTATATTACCTAAAGGAAAGAAAATTTTGGCGCAGGTAGGGCAGAACATAAAACTTGCCCGTCGCAGGCGGAAAATCAGCACCCAGCAACTCGCCGAAAGAGCTGATTTGAGCCGTGCTACACTTTGGCAAATTGAAAAAGGAACTCCTACCGTTGCCATCGGCGCTTACTTCATGGTGCTGTTTGTGTTGGGTCTGGAACAGGATTTTTTAAACCTTGCAGGTGATGACACACTTGGCCGCAAACTACAGGATGCAGGTTTATTGACACGCGAACGCATACCAAAACGTAGCCCGAAGAAAAAAGAAAAGGATGACAAATGATAAGTCCATATATGTTTATGCAGACTGGGAAGGCCTTTCAGCCGCTCCTGTCCTGATGGGTTTGCTAACTGGCAGGCATAGTCGCGGAAAGGAAATTTTTTCTTTTGAATACACACCGGAATGGCTTGCATCAGGTAAGGGTCATCATTTGGATCCTGACTTAATGTTTTATGCCGGACGACAATATAATACTGGCGACAAGTCTAATTTTGGCATGTTTCTGGATTCTTCGCCTGACAGGTGGGGCCGGGTATTAATGAAGCGACGAGAAGCCATCATGGCCCGACAAGAAAATCGAAAGCCGGTTACCCTGTTTGAATCCGATTTTTTGCTAGGTGTTTATGATGAACACCGGGCCGGAGCCTTGCGCTTTAAATTGGATCCGGGTAGTGAATTTGTTAGTGGACAAAAGGCATTAGCCGCGCCACCATGGACATCCATCAGGGAACTGGAAAAAGCAAGTCTAAAGTTGGAGAAGGATGATTACAATGATGACGAGGCCCTAAAATGGTTGAATGTGCTGATGGCTCCCGGATCATCCCTCGGAGGAGCAAGACCGAAAGCAGGTGTGAAAGACGAAAAGGGGCAATTGTGGATTGCCAAGTTTCCTAGTGGTAATGATGAAAGT
>JAATGW010000607.1 GCA_015654495.1 Chitinophagales bacterium | reverse complement strand
CGGGTTGGATTTTCGGTTGTATCCTGCATTTCCGCAGGTTTATCGTCCCATAAATATTTCTGTTATTTCTCCCACGGACGCTGCTCCTGATTTACACTTCGAAAACAGCAAAATTGCGCTCAGGCAGGGTGCGGATCTTATAAATTTTTCAGAAGGCATTTGCTGGCCTGATAAGGAAGGGTGGAATAAGTTGCTCACTGTAACCGACAGCTTTTCATTTTATGTATTTGAAGAATCAGACTGGCCGAATGTGATGAACCGGGAAAGGCTGAATTTCACAAAACAATTGGTAAAAAACTCTAATGGAAAAACAGAGTCCGGTGGAAAAATAAAACAGCTCAGAAAAAAAATCGAGCCCTGGTTTTTGTTTCTTATTCTTATCTTGAGTTCGGTTTTTTTATGGATTGAAAAGAAATTTTCCTGATCGACAGGTTTTCAATCCCTATGGCATCCAACCTGCTGCGGCTAAATTGTCAGTTTATCTATCACTTTAAAGTAATACGCTTTGAAAAGAAAAGAATTTCTTCAACTATCGGCATTGAATCTCGGCGCACTGGCGATTCCGAAATTCATGCTTGCGGGCAGAGAGATCGATGAATCTGCTTTGCTGAATGATGGCATTGATGTAAAAATTAAAAAAGAGCTCGCTGATGTTGCGCTGAATGCTGCCAAAGCAAAAGGTGCTACATACACTGATGTAAGGATCGGAAGGTATCTGAATCAGTTTGTAATTACACGCGATAAGCGGGTTCAGAATGTGGCCAATACGGAATCATTTGGAGTGGGTATCCGTGTAATCTCTAACGGATGCTGGGGTTTTGCAGCTACAAATGAAGTGACCAAAGAAGGCATTTCAAAATGCGCAGAACGCGCGGTAGCTGTAGCCAATGCCAATGCAAAAATCAAAGCGAATACTGTAAAGCTGGTTCCGCAGAAAGGGTATGGCCAGGTTAGCTGGAAAACTCCTATCGAAACCAATGCCTTCGCTGTTCCGGTAAAAGACAAAGTCGATTTGCTGTTGAAAGTAAATGACCTTGCAGTATCGGGTGGAGCGAGTTTTATTAATGCTGCTATCCTCGCAGTAAATGAACAGAAATATTTTGCTTCAACTGATGGGTCCTATATCGATCAGGATATTCATCGTATCTATCCCACATTTACGGTAACAGGTATCGACAAAGCCAGCGGAAAATTTACAACCAGGGCTTCTTTCAGTTCACCGGTTGGTATGGGGTATGAATATCTTAATCCGAAAGAAGATGAAAAAGTAAAGGGAATTGTAACCCGTTATAAAGACAGGTATGATATACTTGAGGATGTGAAGGCTGCAACCGAAGATGTAAAGCAGAAACTTGCCGCGCCTTCAGTTGAACCCGGAAAATATGATCTGGTGCTCGATCCTTCGCATCTATGGCTCACCATTCACGAATCTGTTGCGCATCCTACTGAACTGGATCGTGTACTTGGCTATGAAGCCAACTATGCAGGCACCAGTTTCCTGACCATGGAAAAACTGAAATCAGGCAATTTCAAATTCGGAAGTGATATTGTAAATATTGTTGCTGATAAATTACAGAAAGGTTCGCTTGGCGCTGTAGGATATGATGATGAAGGTGTGGGTACAAAGCAATGGGATATCATTAAGGAAGGCAAACTTGTGAATTTTCAGGCTATCCGTGATCAGGCGCATATCCTTGGCTTAAAAGAATCTCAGGGCTGTTGTTATGCGCAAAGCTGGAGTGATGTACAGTTTCAGCGTATGCCCAATATCTCGCTGATGCCGGGTAAAGAAAAAAAATCGGTGGATGATATCATAAAGAATGTGGAGAAAGGTATTTATATCATTGGCAATGGTTCATTCAGTATTGATCAGCAGCGATATAATTTCCAGTTTGGCGGCCAGACTTTCTATGAAATTAAGAATGGAAAAATTACTGGCATGCTGAAGGATGTTGCCTACCAGGCAAATACCCAGGAATTCTGGAATTCATGTTCCGCTATTGCAGACAAATCCGATTATCGTCTCGGAGGCGCATTCAATGATGGCAAAGGTCAGCCCGGGCAAAGCAATGCAGTGAGCCATGGTTGTGCCACTACCAGATTCAATGGTGTTAATGTAATTAATACAGCAAGAAAAATATAAAATAATTATGGCAATCTATTCAAAAGAAGAAGCACAAAAGCTGTTGAAAAAAGTGCTGGCTTATTCTAAAGCAGATGAGTGTGAAGTTTCGCTAAGTGGTGATGCCAGCGGTAATATCCGTTATGCACTTAATGCTGTTTCTACCGCCGGTGATATTTCTACATTGAGCCTGGCCGTTAGTTCCACATATGGGAAAAAATCAGGCACAGCAACAATCAATGAATTTGATGATGCCTCACTTGAAAAGGTGGTTCGGCGCTCAGAAGAGCTGGCGCAGCTGGCACCGGAAAATCCGGAATACATGCCATTGCCTGGACCGCAGGAATTCAAAGACGCGATTACTTATGTTCCGGCAACAGCAGCCATGACGCCGGATACAAGGGCGGTGGCAGTTGCAACAAGCATAAAGGTTGCAGAAGATGCAAAACTCGAAGCCGCCGGCTTTCTGGAAAATTCAACGTCTTTCTATGCCATCCTCAATTCAAAAGGGATGTTTGCATACAACACGGATACCAATGTGAATTTCACGATCACCATGCGTAATGCCCAGGGCACAGGTTCAGGGTATGCAGCGCGTGGATACAACGATATCGGCAAACTCGATACCTATTCGGCAACTAAGATTGCGGCGCAGAAAGCAACAGGATCTGTAGATGCAAAAGCGCTCGAACCCGGAAAGTATACGGTAATCCTTGAGCCGGTGGCCGCTACTTATATGATGGAAAACATGTTTCGCAGCCTTGACGCGCGTAGTGCTGATGAGGGCCGTAGCTTTATGAGTAAACCCGGTGGCGGGAACAGAATAGTAGACAGGCTGATGGATGAAAAAGTGACTATCTATTCAGATCCTTTTCATCCGGAGCTTCCTGCTGCAACCTGGAGCCGCGATGGAATTCCGCTCGAAAAAATGAACTGGATTGAAAAAGGTGTGGTGAAGAACCTGAGTTACTCCAGATTCTGGGCTCAGAAAAAAAATGTACAACCAGTACCTTTTCCTTCAAATATAATCATGGAAGGTGGCGATGCGTCGCTGGAAGACCTGATTAAAAGCACGGAAAAAGGCATTCTCGTATCCAGGTTATGGTATATCCGCATGGTAGATCCGCAGACCTTGCTGCTCACAGGGCTGACAAGAGACGGAACATTTTATATTGAAAACGGACAAATCAAATTCCCGGTAAAGAATTTCCGCTTTAATGAAAGTCCGGTAATTATGCTGAACAATGTGGAAGCGCTTGGAAAACCTGAACGGAGTATCAGTGTTGAATCCTATCGCAGTTATTTGGTTCCTCCCATGAAAATCAGGGATTTTACATTTACTTCCTTATCGGACGCGGTCTGAGTAGAACGTTAAACGTTAAACGTTGAACGTTTAACGTAAAGAAGCCGCTCATAAAAAAAGAACCTGAGTTTTGTTCAGGTAAGGATGCCATTGCATAAATTGTACGCCAGATAGTATCACCAAAATAGTTTTACATTGAAACGAAAAGACTTTCTTTCCATGGCGGGCATGAGCCTGGGTTCAATTATTATACCCGGCCGTGCATTATTAGGTAATCCGGTTCCTCTGGACAGACCCTGGTTTTATGATGATGTTTCTAAAAAAAAGGAAATGGCTGATGTAGCACTCAATTCAGCCAGATCAAAAGGAGCTACGTACACAGATGTGCGCATCGGGCGCTATCTGAATCAGTTTGTTGTTACAAGGGAAGACAAAGTAGAGAATATTGTGAATACAGAATCCTATGGAATAGGTATTCGGGTACTCGCCAACGGTAGTTGGGGATTTGCCGCTACCGATAAAATGGATCGCGATTCTATTGCAAAAGCTGCCGAACTTGCAGTTGCTATTGCGAAAGAAAATTCCCGTTTGCTTTCAGAACCTGTTCAGCTTGCGCCGCAGAAAGGCTATGGTGAAGTAAGCTGGAAAACACCAATAAAGAAAAATGCATTCGACGTGCCTATTAAAGAGAAAGCAGATCTGCTGTTATCAGTAAATGATGCAGCAATGAAAGGCGGAGCAAACTATGTAAACAGCATTTTATTTCTGGTAAATGAACAGAAATATTTTGCTTCATCTGATGGTTCATATATTGACCAGGATGTTCACAGGATCTGGCCCACATTCACCATTACAAAGATCGACGAGAAATCAGGAAAGTTCGAAACCCGCGATGCGCTTAGTTCTCCTGTTGGTCGCGGATATGAATATGTAATTCCCAATGCTGCCGATAAAATAAAAACGCCTCAGGCAACCTTATATAAAAACAGCTATGATATGCTGGAAGATGCCCGCGAAGGAACAAGGCAGGTGATCGAAAAAATGGCGGCGAAATCAGTTGAGCCTGGTAAATACGATCTGGTACTTGATCCTACAAATCTTTATCTCACCATACATGAGTCTGTTGGTCACCCTTCAGAGCTCGACAGGGTATTGGGATATGAAGCCAATTATGCAGGCACAAGTTTTCTCACACTGGATAAATGGAAATCAGGCAAGTTCAATTTTGGAAGTAAACTGGTGAATATAAAAGCGGACAAAACGGAAGTTGGTACGCTTGGCGCAGTGGGTTATGATGACGAAGGCGTAGGTACAAAACAATGGGATATTATCAAAGATGGAATACTAGTGAACTACCAGGTGATCCGCGATCAGGCACATATTCTGGGCCTAAAGGAATCGCAGGGTTGCTGCTATGCTGATAACTGGAGCAGTGTTCAGTTTCAACGCATGCCAAATATTTCACTTCAGCCAGGTACACAAAAAATGAGTCCGCAGGATATTATCAAAAATGTAGAAAAAGGAATCTATATCATCGGTAATAGTTCTTATTCTATAGATCAGCAACGCTACAATTTTCAGTTTAGCGGACAGATGTTTTATGAAATAAAAAATGGAAAGATTGTAGGTATGCTGAAAGATGTGGCTTACCAGGCGAATACCCAGGAATTCTGGAATGCCTGTTCTGCCATAGCTGATAAATCTGACTATCGCAGTGGTGGTTCATTCTTTGACGGAAAGGGACAGCCTGGTCAGGTAAGTGCAGTGAGCCATGGCTCATCCACTGCAAGATTTAATGGTATCAATGTTATTAACACAGCAAGGAAAATCTGATATATATGCCGCTTTTAACAAAAGACGAAGCAGAAGCTTTATTGAAAAAAGTACTCAGCTATTCAAAAGCTGATGAATGTGAAATTAACCTGAACGGAGGCGATGGCGCAAATATCAGGTATGCCCGCAATTCAGTATCTACCAGTGGCGCAGTTACTCAGTCTACGTTGCAGGTAGCATCTGCTTACGGGAAAAAACTTGGTATCGCTACTATAAATGAATTTGATGATGCGTCGCTCGAAAAGGTAGTGCGCCGCGCTGAAGAACTGGCTAAGCTGGCTCCCGACAATCGGGAATTTGTTGGCTTTCTTGGTCCGCAGAAATACAGCCCGCAATCCAAAACATATGATGAGGCAACTGCGGCTATGGATCCCCGTTGGCGCGCTGATGCGGTTGCCAAAAGTCTCCAGATCGCCAAAGAAAACAAACTTGTGGCAGCAGGTTTCCTGGAAAATGGTGCAGGATATTCCGCAATGATTAACTCGCATGGATTGTTTGCCTATAATACGGCAACCAATGTGAATTTTAATGTTACCCTGCGTACAGAAGACGGAAAAGGATCAGGCTATGCATCCAAAGGCTATAATGATCTCAATAAACTTGATGTGGCTGCCGCAACCCGGATTGCCGCGCAAAAAGCCGCAGGATCCAGTGACGCAAAAGCAATTGAGCCCGGGAAATATACCGTGATTCTTGAGCCCGCCGCTGCAATTGTCCTTTTGGAAAATATTTTCTTTTCAATGGATGCGCGTTCTGCAGATGAAGGTCGCAGTTTTATGAGCAAGGCCGGCGGTAAAACAAAAAAAGGGGAGAAGCTGGTTGATGAACGTGTGACCATCTACTCAGATCCACAGAACCCTGATCTTCCCACAAGGAACTGGAATGCTGATGGCCTGCCACAGGAAAAGATCTACTGGATTAATAAGGGAGTGATGGAGAATGTTTTTTACTCCAGGTATTGGGCCCAGAAAACGGGTCAGAAAGAAATTCCAACACCTGATGCTGTTATCATGACCGGCGGATCAGCTTCACTGGAAGATCTTATAAAAAGCACGGAAAAAGGAATACTGGTTTCCAGATTATGGTATATCCGTTCTGTAGATCCGCAAACTCTACTCGTAACCGGTCTTACAAGAGATGGCACATTCTATATCGAGAATGGACAGATCAAATTCCCTGTAAAAAATTTCAGGTTCAACGAAAGCCCGATAATCATGCTTAATAATCTTGAATCACTGGGTATACCGGAGAGAACGGTAAGCGGTGAATCAGGAATCCACGCAATGATACCTCCGATGAAGATAAGGGACTTTACATTTACCTCTTTGTCCGACGCAGTCTAACATTGAACGTTTAACGTAAAACGTAAAAAAGGCGGAGATAGAAATCTCCGCCCAACCAACTCTTTACTGTGTTTGGTTTATATGAAACTCAATAGCCCGGATTCTGCACAAGGACATTTTTACTTAAGTCAATCTGCCTTTGTGGAATGGGGAAATATTCATGTTTTCCAGGTGTGAAAGCTGCAGATCCGACAAATGGCCGGATGGGTCTTTCAAAGTCTAAATATTTATTGAGGACAGTTGCTGCATCTCCCCAGCGAACCAGGTCGAAAAAGCGATGTCCTTCCATTGAAAGTTCAAGTTTTCTTTCAAATTTCAGTGCTTTAAGCGCCTCTGCTTTATCAGTCCAGGTTGTGTTGTACAACCCAACTTTATAATTTGCAGCGGGAGTGGAAGTTCCGTCCAGTACAACAAAGCTTGATGGTTTTGCAGCACGTGCTCTTACTTCATTTACCAATGCACGGCCTTTTTCCAGAGAACCTGCTTCGATTTCTGCTTCAGCCAGCCATAGAATAACGTCTGCGAAACGAATCAGATTTGTATTGATCGCAGTAACTGTACTTGCCCAGAATGATCCATCAGTTAGTGTTCCTTTCTGAGATTTGTAGTACACATTTTTCTTGGTGTTGTATGGACCGCCATAAGCCTGGTCACGCTGCCAGGAAATACCCTGGTGCAAACCCCAGTCCAAATAAGGGATCCCTCTTCTTCCTACAGCCCAGTCGAGTCGTGAATCAATTGTGCCCGGGTAGGGTGTAAAATTGGTCGTGATAGGAATACCTTCATCGCTGGTTACCTGTGGCGCAGCATTATAATTGTCGAAACTCGGAAGACCAGTCGTAGCATCTACTTTATATGAATTCACCAGATCCTGTGAAGGCTGGAAGAATCCACAGCAATCAAAAGGACCACCGTAAGGTGCATTCAGTACATCGCCATAGTTGGCATTGGCTGCTCCGGCAGCGTCATTCACTGAACTCTGAACCGCGAATACTGATTCCTGGCTGTTTTTTGTTGCCGCATTGAAATTGTCCTGGTATTTATCCAGCAACGCATACTTGGTTCCAAGTGAAGTGGTACCACTGGTATACACAGCATTTAATACCGGCAATGCATCTGCAAATTTCTTTTCAAACAACAATGTTTTACCAAGGTAAGCACCAGCTGCCCACTTGTTTGCTCTTCCGATTGCATTCATTGTTCCCGGAAGATTGTCGTAAGCAAACCGGAAATCAGCTTCAATCTGGGGCCAGATATCTACTGTGTTCGGCACATTTACTTTGTCATTCGGAACAGTAAATTCTGTCATCTGCTCATCAATATAAGGCACATTATTCCACATCTTCTTGCCTTCGAAATGAAAATGACCTCTGAGAAAACGAGCTTCAGCTGTTATTCTTGTTCTTACATCATCCGGAACATCAGTTGCATTTGCAAGTACTTTTAAGACAGTATTTGCACGCATTATGCCTTCATAAACAGCCTTCCATTTCTGATTGAAATAGTTGTTGATGGGTGTTGCTGTAAATGTTTCGATAGGACCAATATCAGGCTGGTCACCTGCCCATGTACCTTTGTGTGCATCACCACCTACGATACTACCATACACCCAGTTGGATGCAGCTGTTTCCCAGCCTCCGATAACATTGCTACCATTGTTATTCTGGTATCCATCAAGAAGAGAATATGCGCCGATCAGCAATTGTTCAACACCTTTCTGATTGGCAACCACGGGCTCACTTAGCGCGCCGACCAGGGGCCTGTCCAGGAAACTTTTCGAACACGCATAAAATACATACGTGAGGGACGTTACGATTAATAAAATTATATATGACTTTTTCATACTCGCTCAAATTAGATTTGATCAAAAATTAATGTTCGCTCCGAAAATGATCTGCTTTACTGCCGGATAAGTACTCGCGTCAATAAATGAAGCTCGGTCGTCCGTACTTGGCACATCGGGATCTAATCCGGTGTATTTGGTGACCGTAAACAGGTTCCCCGACTGACCATCAAGACGACCCCTGTAAATTCACACCTTGCTTACCAGTCTCTGAGGACGTGTATAACCCAAAGTCCGAATTCTCCGACGCAGGTTAGAACCATCCCCCATG
>JAATGW010000122.1 GCA_015654495.1 Chitinophagales bacterium | reverse complement strand
TAAAGTTGCGCACAACGTGGGCGACTTCACGAAGTAGAGATACTTCATGTTCCATTGTCAGCGGTAGTCCATTACTTTGTTATACAGACTTTTTAACTGACTGTCACCAAAACCATAAATAATTTCTCTTTTCCAGAATTCTTTGAACACTTTAGGAAAGTCAGTAGAAATGTTTTTTGTGATGTCTTCAATAACTTTTTCAGGTCTTCCTTTTGTCCCATCTTCCGGAAAGCGGTCAACATGCGCCTTTACTACTTCCTGTAAGTACGGAAAAGCTAAAGAATGATGCTCAGACAGATTTGTCATCTCTGCAAGATTACCGTTTTTATACGCTTTCCACAGATCCTGTCCCAAATAGATGTCGGCTTCACTTAAAGAAATTCTATTGGCATAACAAATTTTAAGTTCATCTGAATTTGCTGGTCCAAAGCCATTCCAGAATTGTTTACTGGTTTTGTCCAGATAGGAAGTATAAACAGCAAAAACATTTTTCTTTATTGGCAAACTATTGATAATTGAAATAACAAACCACATATTTACCTGGCAAAACAAGTCATACTCAAACCAAAGATTAAATTCTGAATTATCAGGTGCATTTATTATTTTTTCAAATTCTTTTACAACAGAATTATTGTATTCGGTTTCTGTTATACCGATATATTTGGCCCTTGATTGCCAAAAGTCCTGAAGGTTGTCTCCTGATAAGTCTCCGTCAATAAGAGCTTCTCTGACAACAATAATATTTCCTTCAATTTTTGCGTCCGGAAAACTAAAAGCAAGGGAGTCGCCATTTAAAATATTGTACACCATCACAGTAAGGTTTTTTTGCATTACCGCTAACGCATAAATTTATGACATAAAACTCTTACAATAGAACCTGGTATTGCCAGCCTTTTAATCTTCGCCGTTCGGTGGGTCTTTGCGCCAATACAAACAGCTAAAACCAGTCGATCTTCCCTTTATTAAATAAATCTTTAAACGGATTAATGCATCAATTCTTTTTAAAGCAGAATTGCATGCCTTTTTATTTGAGATGTTGCCCAATTACATAACCTTGTTAATCTACAAATGTTTCCTGAATTACATTTTTGACTTTAACAATTCCTTATCTGTCAGACTTTCAACTCGTCTGACAATCCTGATCCGGTCAATTGTTCTGATCTGATCAATGGCTATCCAACCTTTGGTTGTTTTATGTTTAACTTCCACACGTGTCGGGTAGGGTTTTGAACTGCTTGTCATGGGAGCAACCACAATCGTCTGCAGATATCTGTTCATTTCATCAGGTGAGATCACAACACAGGTGCGGTCTTCTTCATTTCACTTCCCATTGTCGGATCGAGGTTGACTAAAACAATCTCGTACTGATTCACTTGTTCCATTCTTCAAAATATTCATCGTCGAACACGTCATTCATCAGCATCTGATCATCACCGTTTTCGAGCATTTTTTTAAAAGCTTTATCCCAACCTTTTCGGGGTTTTGCTTTAGGCTTGAGTATGATATATTCGTTCTCCAGGATCAGTTCAATTTTGTCGCTTATATTATACTTCTGTAAAATTGTTTTGGAAAGCCTGATTCCTTTGGAGTTACCAATGTTTATTACCGCAAGTTCCATGATTTTCTGTTGTGATTACAGAGTAATTACAAAAATCGGAATTTTCAAATAGTTTTCTTCATAAGCATAGACAATCCCTTTCCATTTCAGTTTCTGTGCATGCTGGAAGATACTGGTTGCCCCACTACATACCTTCGTCGGGATTGATGGAGTAAGAGTCAAGGCTGGTATCATTCAGCATCTTTATTTGTTGGTATTGTCTTTTGACTGGGGAAGTTGTTTTGGATCTTTTCCTTTTCTTTACTCCCGATCTTTCCCTGCTTTAATTTGTTTAAAGTCCTCCTGCCTGGTAAAATATTCCAATCCTAAAACCAGTAACATTGAACAGATGAAAGATATCTTCTGCATGATGGCCAATAATCTCCAGTTGCCGAAACCATACAAGAATAAGGTTAAGTAAAAAATCATTAAGCAGATGATACAGGCGAATTTAAAAAAGTGAAGCTTTGTCTTCAGGATAAATAAAGTGATATAAAATAAACCAAGCAAAAACAAGGCGCTCGATATCGTAACCATTTGGTCGTGCAGGGGCGTTACGATTAAGAAACTAAATAGTATGTTGGCAGTTCCTGCCAATTTTAAGACCGTAGCAGCGTGTTTTGAAGCCAACTTTTTCGACATGCTGATAAAAAAAATTCCGTAACCAACCGAGTAGAATGCCATTCCTATGATTGCCCAGATTCTGGACGGATTCTGCGAGCCATTGATCGCTTTTGCTGCAAACAAATTGCTTATAAAATTTTTTGACCATTCAAACCCGATAGAATTTTTGTCAGGCAATGAGCCGCCAGGATAAACCAGGGTTGCTATTACTATTAAAATCACAGAAATAACGATGCATATTAAAACTGAATACTTTTTAATCATCTGACTAATTGTTAGATTGGGCATTCATTGTTAATCGATTCCAACGAACTTTTTTCACCTGGCCTTTCTATCCTGGTTTCACGTTCTGATCAAATCAGTTTTGTATAGTTTGTAGTGAGGTCGTTTCTGCAATGACCGCTAAGGTTTTGGCGCATGGCGAAGAAGCGGATTCGAAACACTAAACTTTCTGCCAGTAGTGAACCTGATACGAAGCACAAAGCTCACGAAAGCACTGAATCCCTTTTTTGCCAAAGGCCTGTTAGCGGTTCGTTGTTCTTTTGTTGTCATTAACCCATTCTAAAATATCACCTGGTTGGCAGTCTAATGCTTTACAAATTGAATCCAAAGTGCTAAATCGAATTGCTTTTGCTTTTCCAGTCTTCAAGATGGAAAGATTGGATAATGTCAAATCAACTCTTTCAGAAAGTTCATTCAGAGAAATTTTACGTTTTGCCATCATCACATCTAAGTTTACAATGATTGGCATAATTAAACAGTTAAATCGTTTTCGTTCTGGATTTCAACTCCCTTTTTAAAAATGGTCGCAATAACATAGATTACAGCGGCCATCAGGATAAATGCCTGACTGTCTGCCCAAAACTGATTTAGGTTGTCAGTAGCATAACCACGGTGTTGTAAATTTTTGGCTGTTGCCCGGGCTATATAACTTAATATACCTAAGGAAAAAGTGCAGTAAGATATTTTTGTTATCTGTTCTGAAACGAAACTGTTGAAGGGTTTTGATAAATCTATTTTGTGCATAAGCATGGCAACTATATAAAATAAGCATGCTTTCAAAACTGCGACGACCAGGATAAAACTATACATTCCATAGAAAGCCCATTTGCTACGATTATACATTTCACTTAAGTCCAACTTTTGATACAGGTTTTGGACAAATTCAGGTTTGTAGATACTAAATACAAAATTGGTTATCAAACCACCGGCTTCTATGCTCAGGCCAACGAAGATGATCCACGCAATAATCAGTAAGCCTATAAATACGAACTTGTTACTTTTTGACATAATGCTTAAAGTTTAAATCAGATCACGAAAATAATAAAATATTATTGATAATCAATAAATATATAGCTAAATTCAAAAAATATATTTCAAGTAATAATTCAGTGCGGGCTTAAAATTCCAATAATCTGGACTGTGCTGACTTGAGAATTCAGTAGCAAAAAGATGCGTTGGTCGGACTGTATGTTTTAACGTGTGGTCTGTTATAATGATCGCTAAGGCTTGCATTGTCGTAACCATTTTGTGGCAATACTTTCTTTGATAGTGCGTGGCGAAAAACTATCCATGCCTGCATCATTCGAAATTTTAGCCTTCTCATTAGTTATCTGAAAAATTCGTTGTATCGTTCTGACAGGATTCAACGCGGCAATATTTTCCTTCTACATGGCTATGGAAAGATTGACTTGCCGAATCATAGCCGTACAACTGCTCTTATGCACCATAGTTATATTCCCGCATTGCTTTTTTGCATACTGATTGTTTCCTGCAATAACAAAAGTCATTATCCCTATGCGATCCGTGATTTCAGGAAAGCACTTCGGCCGGATCTTGAAAAAGCGGTTACCGATGGTGTAGTGGGACATCTTAATAACGCTACTCTTACTATGATAAGTGATAAGGAGCTTGTAAAACTAAGCAGGTGCGAGCATCCTGTTCTAAGGGCAGCAGCATTCCGGGAAATGCTGGAAAGAGAAACATTTAATCATGCCGATGTGGTGATGAATAATCTTGATGATACTGCAGAAGTTCTAATAGATCATGGCGAGTTTGGCTCATGGTCCAACAAAGTATCGGACGATTTGATATGGAAGTCGATGTGGAAAACCTATGAAGCAAAGGAAAAAGCCATTGAACAAATCATCACCCACCACAATTATCTGACTTCTGCTTATCGGGAATGTTATACTGTTGAACCCAGGAAAAACTGTATCCTTTTATCAGGGATATGGCGAGCCGTCCAAAGCGACTCGAAAATGGTTTTGAAATGGAGTTTTATAACATTGAATTTGCCCTATACGGATTGGCGAAATTCAGAAAAGAAGAAGATATTCCCCTGATCAAATCCAGGTTAATGGGCAATGCATGGAAAATGAGTAGTGTCTCCTTCAAACTTATGCATAAAAATCGGGATACCGCATGGTTTGAGGTATTGCAAAAATATCATCGTGTTCAGTTTTATCAATTCACCGGGAATTGTCGTGGAGGCTTTTCAGGTGTTGTGGAAGACCGCGCAAATCCGGAAGAATTTATTGATGCCCTTGTGGTGCAAAAAACGCCGGAAAGCGCAAGATTAATGGATACAATGCTGATGCGACTACCCCAACTGAAATGCTTACCGAAACTGGAAGATATTATTGAACATCTGATGCTGGCTATTTGGAATAATCCCTGTCCGGCTTATGAGCAGCTCAGAAATAAAATCAGGCCGGAAATTGAAAAAATGTCGGAATCGCAGAAAAAGGGGTATAGCAGTAGTATGGAATTATTGCCTGCTGATTCTGTGATTAAAAGAGTGGTTGATACGACTGAGGAAGAGATTTGGTGGTGAGGAGGGTAAGGCGATTTTCTACAAGAAAGGCATTCAGTAGTCTGACAATTTTTGTAAGTCTGTTTCATTGTTTAAAATTAATTTGTTCAGGACTCAGGGTATTTGTCAGCAAATGCGTAGACATAGGTGAACCTGAAGTTTTATCAATTTCCCGGACAGGCTGGACGTTTTTTACTCAGCTGTTAATTAACCTCAAACGCGTAGGATACTTTAATATCGATGCCATATTCAGTTATTCCTTCGGGAAACTCCTTTCTGTCGTCTTCAGGAATGGATAGATACAGGTCCTTATTGCAGTCCGGCAGATTATAGGAAAAATACAGATTGGCCCTGGGATAGGGATTCGCCTGACCGCTGCAGGCATCCAACGGAATGGCGCCGGGTAATTGCAGAAGATATATCCCGGTGTATTTCAGTACCACACCTAATTTGACGTCATATTTTGGAGCAGCGTCGCAGTCAATATCGAAAGATGCGGTTGTTGCTGATGCTCCTGTCCTTTGAGGAAGCGGAGCGCCAGCTGAAGTTATAAATGTACAATACCCGCCTGGTGGGTTATCGGGTGCCTGGTATTTGGGATATAAAACTGCGCCGAAGAGGTATTGCAATGTCGAAGTGGAGAGTCGCTGATTGCTTAAGGTGTCAAAAAAAGTTTTATCATTTGTCTGGTAATGCAGCCAGATGGTGTCCCCGATGTTATATTTCTTCTGGTAAGGGCTCAGGGCTACTTTTTCATGGAATTCCTGTTGTGGTGGAGGAGGGGCAGCTTTGTAACATTGGGTGCCCATGAGGGTTGTAATAAAACAAATAAAGAAAAGCGATTGGAGAAGTCTTGACATTGGAAATATGCTTGTTTTCCGGTTAGAAACTTGATTTGGTACTGATGACGAACAGGGTTTTTTGCAGTTGAGGATTTGCATCCGTCTGATGTTCGTGGGCACAAAATACGACTTGGTATTGAAATGTAAAAGCCGGTGCTTTACCGCTAATCCAGTCATGTGAAAATTCTCTATATGGCCTATGCCTGTGTAGTGCAGATTTTATTGAACCACAAAGGAACAAAGTAAACAAAGTGTGAACATGGGAAAGGCGTTTGCCAAAAACATAAATTAATTGACTTTATCAACGTGAAATTCTCTATGTGTTCTTTTTTTCTATGTGGTGCAGATTCTTTTTGAATCACAGAGGAACATAGGAAATAAAGAATAAGCATAGAAAAAGGGTGAGGCGATCTGAAAAATTATTTCGTTTACTCCTCAAAAAACTCCTGCGCCGTGCCTGCTCGTGTAACTGATGTATAGTACGCGCTGCACTGTTACCATGATGATTTATTTTTTCAAGGTTATTGGCCAGCATGTGCACAGTTTCTTTTTTCTCTTCTTCGTTATCTGAGAGAAGAATATCGTCGCGCAAATGTTTGGAAACTTCTGAGAAGTAATTGATAAAGTTGAGTGGATTCTGGATTTACTGACCCTGTTGTGCCTGGGATTGAAAGCCTGCAATTGTTAGGAGCTGCAGCAGGAGAAACTTGTTCATTTGTAGTTCATGGTTTGGTTGAGCCGTGATTTTGACTTGAAGATAAACAGCTCTAAGTTCAAATCACCTGGAGTTAACCGCAAATTTCCCAAATGAACAGCCCACAAGTTCCGCAAAAGAAGATTATGAAAACGCAAGCCTGTTGGTTTGAGGAATAGGTTAAAATCCTCAAATTCAGAGGAGAAAAATACCATCGGAAATTGTTGAAAACACCGAATTTCTTATCTGTTTCCACCGGAAATTTATTGTTCTAAATTTCCCATCAATATGAATGAGAATGAAATTGCAGCGCTAGTAGTAAACAGTGCAATTAATATTCATAAAAAATTAGGGCCAGGATTATTGGAGAGCGCTTACAAAGAATGCCTGTTCTATAAACTAAAAAAGCTAGGCCTTTCTGTGGAGAGAGAAAAAGCCATGCCACTGATTTTTGAAGAAACGAAACTGGACTGCGGGTATAGAATGGATATCCTTGTCGAAAACAAACTGGTAATAGAAATCAAATCAGTTGAATCATTAAATGATGTGCATTTAGCGCAAATTCTTACTTATTTAAAACTGGGTGATTTTAAACTTGGACTGTTAATCAATTTCAACGTTGCATTTTTAAAAACTGGTTTGCGAAGGGTCGCTAATGGAATTTGAGCTGCATAGACCTGATTGCGTTAATGCAAGTTGCAAAAGACAATTGATAAAATGTAGTCCTGCTATTTGTGAAAAGCATTTTGCGTTATTTGAGGGCGGTTAATTTAGCGGCATTTGCGGTAAAAAAAAGACTTGAATTTAAACAGCACTCAATTCAAATCACCAAAATTTAACCGCAAGTTTCGCAAAGATAACAGCCCGCAAGTTGCGCGAAAGAAGCTCTGGAAATTACAACCTACCTGCAATTTATGAACAGCTTTTTGCGTTCCTTGCGGGCTGTTTAATTAGCGTTATTTGCGGTAAAAAAACTCCTGCGGGGAAGGCATATTACTTTTTGTGAAGAGCGCCTGATTTAACCGCCCTCCTTCACTTCGTTCCGGCGGGCAAGCAAGTTTCGCGCCCGCAAGTTGCGCGAAAGATAATTGATAAAATGCAGTCCTCTTTTTTCAACGCACCGAATAAGTTTCCAAACCCGCTTGCAATTTTGCATACATGCGGATTAAAAAAGGTTCCTCCAAATTTCCGGCAACCTCTTTGCACCTGACAAAAATGCTATAAATTTAAATGCCTCCTAATTTTACAGCATGACTGCCAGAACCTACCTGCTCTTGGGGTTATTATTGCATTTAACAGCCTGCCATCAGAAAGACAATTCGGGTGCAGTCGCTTTTCAACGGGAAGCAGACAGTTTGTACACTGCTGCTGTACGACATTACGACTCAAATCCTGATAGTGCTTTGAATATCGGAAGACACTTACTGGAACTTGCAAGGAAAGCGAAAGATTCTACCGAAGTCACCAGGGCTTTTACAGTTATCGGGTACACCCATTACATTAAAGGGAATTATCCGGAGGCATTGGATACCTTCCAACTTGCATTAGATATCGACAATGAATTTAACCTGGAGAAAAACAAAGCCACACATACCAATCATATCGGTAATATCTACAAGTCACTGGAGAACTACGACACTGCCCGTCAGCGTTACCTCACTGCAGACGGCATCGCATGGCGGGGTCGGGAAATCGTTCTGGCACGCAAAAACCCGGATACTTTATTGTTGAAATCATATGATACTGTGCGTAGTGTTGCTGCATTGAACCTGGCCTATATTTTCGAAAAGAAAGCAGGTGAACATCTACTGGTCCGGCAGGAGATGCGGAAATATATCGACACAGCTTTTACGTACGGATACCTGGCGATGCATCTTGCGCAAACTCTTCCGCACCGGAAAAACCTGGATATTGTTTTCAATAACCTGGGAAAGATTCACCGTTTACAAGGCAGAAAAGACAGCGCGCTGTATTATTTCAAAATGGCCATTGACTCCTCTTTCGGTGTGCTTGATACGAGGGGCAGGGGAGAGGCAAATATTTTCCTGGCGGAACTGTATGATGATCTGCATCAGTATGACTCCGCTATTTATTATGGCAGAACAGCATTGGATGAAGTGGAAAGCAGCTCTTACCGGCGGGGCAAACTGATGAGCTATGCTGTACTGGCCCATGCATTCGAAAAACTGAACAAAAAAGACAGCGCATTTCATTATCTGAAAGCAAAAGACGCAATGTACAGGAGACTCTTCAGTATCAACAATGTTCAGCAGTTGCAGGTGTCTGCAATAGAACATAAGAATATGGAAGAAAGGCGGGCCAGGGAAAAAGCAGAAGCCGCAAAAAAACGAAAAGAACAAATGATTCGTTATGCTATTACGCTGGTGATTTTTTTCAGTCTTGCTTTCCTGGTATTTAAAGTATGGAAAAAAGCAAGACACCGCTGGCTCAGTATGGTGGCGACTGTAATCGTACTGATGACATTTGAATTACTGAACGAATTTATACATTCCTGGATTGAGGGTATGTTAGAAAGATCACCATGGGGAATCTTTAACCAGGCGGCATTTTTGTGGTTTTTCCTGATAGCGGTATTGTTAGCCGTATTTCTTTTTAACCCGGCACATCATTGGCTGGAGAAATGGTTCACAGCGAAGTTGTCGACCGATAAAGAAAAAGATGAAGTAAAAAGTCATTAATAATTGATCTTAATGAATATTCCAATGCACTGGCATAATCAGATTTTCAATATCGTTAATTGCCAGCTAATACTTTACTGATGAAGGTAGAAAAAAGGAAACACAGTTCCTGAGCGATGGAGATAATAGAGACTTATGATCTGTTTTTCTTTCCGTTTCTTCATTCCCGTTCTTACCGCCTTCCCGTCTAACACACAGTAAATTCATGGTCGATGCTATCAATAAAAAATAGACGGGAAGCCGGTAAGTAGGAAAGGAAGCGGGAAGGAGTTTCTATTCAGATGCAGGATCCGAAGGGTGGTGGAGTCCTAGTGTGCAGTGTTGGAGTCACTGCAGTTGAAGGTAAAAAAAGAGAAGAGAGTTTCAGCTCTATTGTAATAGTAGTTATTTGTGAAGTGTATTCATTCCCGTTTCTTCATTCCCGGTTTTCCCGGCTTCCCGGCAAATTCTAAGTAATCTCAGTGACTTCGATAGTACAATATGGTAGACGGGAAGCCGGTAAGTCGGAAAGGAAACGGGAAGAAGATTTTATTCAGATGCAAGATCCGATTAGAGGAAGGGAAGTTGTTGGTTTTAATTGTCGATGCTATCAATAAAAAATAGACGGGAAGCCGGTAAGTCGGAAAGGAAACGGGAAGGAGATTCTATTCAGATGCAGGATCCGATTTGCGGAAGGGAAGTTGTTGGTTTTAATTGTCGATGCTATCAATAAAAAATAGACGGGAAGCCGGTAAGTCGGAAAGGAAACGGGAAGAAGATTTTATTAAGATGCAAGATCCGAAGGGCGGTGGAGTCCTGGTGTGCAGTGCTGGAGTCACTGTAGTTGAAGTTAAAAAAAGAGAAGAGAGTTTCGGTTCTTTTGAAATAGTAGTTATTTGTGAAGTGTATTCATTCCCGTTTCTTCATTCCCGATTTTCCCGGCTTCCCGGCAAATTCTAAGTAATCTCAGTGACTTCGACAGTACAATGTGGTAGACGGGAAGCCGGTAAGTCGGAAAGGAAACGGGAAAAAGATTTTATTCAGATGCAGGATCCGATTTGACGAATAGAAGTTGTTGGTTTTAATTGTCGATGCTATTAATAAAAAATAGACGGGAATGCGGGAAGTACGGAAAGGAAACGGGAAGAAGTTTCTATTCAGATACAAGATCCGAAGGGTGGTGGAGTCCTGGTGTGCAGTGCTGGAGTCACTGTAGTTGAAGTTAAAAAAAGAGAAGAGAGTTTCAGCTCTATTGAAATAGTAGTTATTTGTGATGTGTATTCATTCCCGGTTTTCACGGCTTCCCGG
>JAATGW010000205.1 GCA_015654495.1 Chitinophagales bacterium | reverse complement strand
GTTTTGGAATCCTTTCCCGGAGGCAGTCCACCAAAAAAGAAATAGAACCCGGGCACTTTCTGTGAGAAAAACGAAAAATCTTCTGAGCCGGTTTCAGGCTTCACCAGGATCACATTTCCCTGGCCGATACTCTTTTGCAATGAAGGCAGTATCGCCATTGTCAGATCAGGATCATTGTATGTAACAGGATAACTTACGCTGAAAGGAATTTCAACATCAGCTGTAGCGCCTGCGGCGCCTGCAGTTTGAGTGGCAATCTGCCTGATACGACTCACTACCAGCACTTCATCTTCTTCACTCAATGTTCTCACGGTGCCCATCATTTCCACTTGTTCAGGAATAATATTGGAACGATTTCCCCCGTGTATGGATCCGATAGTTACCACAGCAGGGTTTTGGGTGACATTCACATTACGGCTCACAATTGTTTGCAGGGCATACACGATCTGCGCGGATACAAGTACCGGATCAACAGAGGACCAGGGTTCTGCGCCATGTGCTGACCTCCCTTTTACCGTTATCTTCATGTCTTTAACTCCGGCAAAAAACCCTCCCGGCCGGTAGGTTATTTTTCCCACTTCAAGCTGTGCATTGCTGTGCAGTCCGAAAATGACATCCACCTGCGGGTTGCTGAGCACTGCTTCTTTGACCATTAGCCGGGCACCGCCTTCTTCGCCTTTGGGTGCGCCTTCCTCCGCGGGCTGAAAGATAAATTTCACTGTTCCTTTCAAATCTTTTTTCATCCCGGAAAGTATTTCCGCAACACCCATCAGAATAGCCACATGCGAGTCATGGCCACATGCATGCATTACGCCGGTTTCCTGGCCATTATAAGTTGCTTTCACTTTGGATGCAAATGGTACCGCAGTTCGCTCCGTTACCGGCAATGCATCCATGTCAGCCCGGAGGGCGATCACAGGCCCGGGTTTTGATCCTTTCAGCAAGCCAACAACCCCTGTTTTCGCAACTCCTGTCTGAACTTCAATTCCCAGTGATTGCAAATGTTTCGCAATCAATTCGGCAGTCCGTGTTTCACGATTACCCAGTTCCGGATGCTCATGAATATCCCTCCGCCATTCAATTACCCTCGGTTCAATTTTATCTGCTGCGGATTGGATAATTACATTATACCTGCCGGTTTGAGCATACACAACAATTGAGCTCATTAGGAAAAAAAGAATCAATCCAGACTTCATATTCTGTCAGATATTGATTTTGAGTTGGCGACAGGGTATTTTTCGCGTCTTTTGAAATTGTGATCCTGTGCCGATAGAAAAATAGAGCATGAAACTTTATCTGCTGCCATTATGGAGTAGGGGCAGGGAGAAGACCCAGCTGAGTCATGAAATCCATATTATCGAAAAAGTCTCTTTCCTCAGCAATTTTTCCCCCGGACATTCTTACCAGTGTAGCTCCGTCAATACTCACAGTTTTCCCTGTAGCCGGTATTCCGAAAAAACTGCCTGTATGTTTTCCTTTAAAGTTCCAGTGCTTTACCAGCTTTTCGTCCTGACCAAACACATCCTTAATAGTAAACTGAACTTCGGAAAAGCCTGTGAGGAACTGTGCATAATAAGCTCTTGCTGTATCGATACCTAAGATATCTGCTGGAGTTACATGCATCACTACATCTTTTGTAAAATTGGAATCGTTGAACTGATCAAGTTTTCCTTTATTCATGATTTCATCCCAGACATGCGTGTAGGCTTTAATGTTAGCTTCCACCGCACTTGTTTTTTCAGGTTCTTTTTTTTCTTCAGTTGCACAGCCTGATAAAATAGTAAGACTGATTACTGAAATCATGAGAAAAAGTTTGCTTTCCGGTTTGTTCATACTTTCTATTTTTATTTTTTGATAAAACATCAGAAAACCCGTCAATGTTAATCGCGGCTGCCTGGTTTCGGGCTTATTGATTGAACCTTCAATCTTAGTTAATACAGGCAAAGGAAGGCTTCAAACGCTAAACTTTTAACTTCAAACCTTAAACTCAGTAGCAGGTAATATAACGATAAATTCAGCGCCATCGCCCGGTATGTTATTGACAGTGATTTCACCGCCATGGGCTTTTACAATATCGTAACTCAGGGATAAACCCAATCCTGTTCCCTGTCCGGTTGGCTTAGTGGTAAAGAAAGGCTGGAAGATTTTGTCTACAATTTTTTCAGGAATACCGGTGCCATTATCCTTCACCGTTATTTCGACTGAATCCGACTTTCTTAAGGTTTTTACTGCAACTTCAGGGTTATAGCTGGGGTGTGTTTTCCTTTTCTCGGCAACGGAGTAGAATGCATTGTTGTACAGGTTAAAAAATACTTTGCCCATATCTTGAGCAATGATATTAATTTTTCCAAGCCTGGCGTCGAAATCTGTTTTCATCACTACGTTTGAGCCAGGCTCAGCTGCTGGCTGGGAAATGCTATATCCTTTTATTGTTTGCCGCACTGAAAGGGATGCGTGGTATGCGAGTCGTATATATTCGTCTGCAAGTGAATTGAGATCCGTTAGTTCTTTCTCACCTGAACTGCTACGGCTGTGCTGCAACATTCCTTTTACGATTGAATCTGCACGCTTGCCATGGTGACTGATCTTTTCTTCATTAACAATAATATCATCGGCGATTGCTTTTACTTCATCAAGATTACCTTTCAGAAGTTCTTCTTTCATTTCCACCAGCAGGTCTTTATTGACTTCTGAAAAATTATTGACAAAGTTGAGTGGGTTCTGAATTTCGTGAGCGATAACCTGCGTCAG
>JAATGW010000033.1 GCA_015654495.1 Chitinophagales bacterium | reverse complement strand
TCCATCCGGTTTCAGGCGGTGAAGATTTATCGCAACATCTATCTTTTTAATTTCTTTGAAAGTACTGATGTCAATTACTGATACGGTCCGCTCATAGTCCGGTGGACTATAGCCGCCTGAATTGGCAACATACAATTTGCCATCTGATACGGTCAGTTCTTCAGGTTGCCTTCCCACATCAACTGTTCTTACTATTTCCAGTGTTGCGGTATCTATTTCAGCAACTATTCCATTGATCGCAGCCGGGTCGCCAACTTTTCCGAGGTATGCACTTACATAAACCTTGTTTTTATAAAAGCAAAGCGATCTGCAATTAATAATATTGATCTGTTTAATTTTCTTACTTGTTCTCGCGTCGAGTACTTCCAGTTTATTGGAATTGTTTACTACTACATACAATTTGGCTCCGTAAATCCCGATCGCGTTGGCTGCATCTCCAAGACCTTTTGTGACACCGGGGTTGGCTTCATTATAGATATTTCGTTTATACGTTCCGGTGGTAAAGTCAACATAGTCGAGCGAGGCCTTATTGGCATTCATATTTCCCTCGTTCAATACATACATTCCTTTCACCCTGGCAAATGGATTGGGCGTGAAAACAATTTCCAGCTCTGCAGGTGCGGGAGCAGGATCTTTGCGGCATGCAGTGGTAAGCACTACACTGCAAATGAGCAAAACGGTAATATATTTAAATGAATAGTGTTTGTTCATTTCTTCAGATATTATACCTGATTATTATTCTGAACGACCTTCCGGGCATAGGAAAATTGCTGATTACATCATAATACTGGTTAGCCAGATTATTTACTTCTGCTATCAGTTTTAAAGTATCCGATTTTACTTTCAACTCATATCCGGCGGAAATATCATGGGTATACCAGGGTTCCAGGTGACTTGCCTGAATATTTGTTTTCTGGCTATAGCGCTCCCCGGTATAGATAAAACTATAGTTCAGCGAAAAAGCATTCCATTGGGCATTTGCAATAAAAGATCCGCTGTTGACAGGTATATATGGTATCTGGTGCCCGTAATTATCACCTCCGGTAACATCGAGCGCCTGCTGCCATGTATAGGCAATACTTGTTGAAAGATTTATTTGCCTTGTAATTTGCCAGCCGGCCTGCATATTCAAATCCAGACCTGTAATGGAAACTTTTCCCAGGTTATACATCGTCCACCGGAAAAGATTTGAGCCCGGAATCGCGACGATTTTATCTTTTACATGGTTATAATAACCATCGGCCTGTGCCAGCAGGTATTTTATTACGGGACTGTTAAAGGACTTTGTATAACTGATACCCAGATCATATTGCGTAGCGTATTCCGGATTCAGATTTACGTTGCCGATATAAGTGTAATAGAGATCGTTGAATGTAGGCAGACGGAATATTTTTTTATAGAATCCACGTATCCTTAGGTTGGATACTGCGAATGGCTGCCATGAGAATAAAACCGCCGGTGTAAAAGCCTCTTTGTTTCCTGCTGCTGTATAAGTTTCTGTTTTATCGTTTACAAAAGTTCCGAGAATATTCGCCTGGAGGTCAAATCTTTTAAATTTCCATTCCGATGCCAGAGCAGTAAGCACTGTATTTCTTTTCGGATAGGCGAAACGATATATATCTGCATCAAGTTTGTTCCATTGATAATCTGCCGAGAATGCAATATTCCACCAGGAACTGATTGTGTATCTGTTTGCCATTGACAGATAAAATTCCTGTTGCTTATACCTGTTGTCCAGATACCCGCTCGTTGTTATATATTCAGGATCTGTATATCTCGTGTAGTCGTTACCGTATTTTGCGTTTAGCAGGAAGCTGTACCTGTTAAGATTTTTTTTGTAAGAAGTCTGGACAAAAAAATTCCGGTCCCATTGCCTCTGTGTATAATCGAATTTATTTGATACTACTGCTCCTGGTAATCCCCGTTCCGAATTGTAATAATAGATACGTGCATTCCAGCCACTGCTGTCCTTTTCAATGCCATTAATACCGGCTTCCAGGCGATAAGCTTCAATATCGCTATTGGATCTGGTGGCAACCGTATCATAAACTCCATTGGTGTAGCGAAATTTGTATCTGCCATTGGCTTGCAGCCATTCTGCACTTAATGTACCGGAAAGCTTCTGAGTTATTTTATGACTCCAGTTCAGTGCCGGATTCAGCAAACCGAATGAGCCTGTTTTGAAGCTAACCGCAGCATGATCTCTTTCAACTGAATCGAATGCCGGAAATTTTGTTGTGAGGTAAAGTGAACTGCCGGAAGCAAAACCTTTAACAGGTTGAAAAATGCTGCTCTTCTGTCCATTATATAAACTGATCTCTTCGAGGTTTTCAAGTGAGAATTTTCCGAGATCTACCTGGCCATTCTGCGCATTACCAAGCTGAATACCATCATAAAATACTGCGGAATGATTGGTACCCATGCTTCGTACATTAATCGTTTTTAAACCACCAACACCGCCATAATCTTTTAACTGAACGCCTGAAAAATACCGGATGGCGTCTGCAACAGACATACTGTTGATATTCTGCAGTTCACGCCCGCTGAGAACCTGTACAGGCGTTGCTGAATTATTCCTGAATGAAATCCTTTTTCCGCTCACAACAATTTCTTCCAGGGGGTGAAATTGTATGCTGTCCGGTTTGGATTTTTTTATGATGCTGTCTTTCGCCTGATGCTGCGCATAGAGAAAATCAGAAATCAGCATGGCGATCACTGTTAATAGTGCTGCCTGAATCTGAATTCTTAATTCCTGCTTTTTATACATAGTAATGGTGCTGAAATAATTCAGAGCAGGCGGAACCGGAATACAAATGAAATGTCAGTCAGGCATTTTCATTCATGCTTCTCTCCCCGAAAGCTATGAATTGAATATGCATATGGCAGGTCTTCTGACTTACTCCCTTTTGCCCTGTCTTCCCATGCGCCGTGGCGTACAGTGACTGCAGTGGACAAAAGTTAACGGAGTTTACAGCGGCGGGACAGTTCCGGTTTTGCACCGGATTCCCTTTTAATCCCGGTTTGTGCCACCGGGCACCAAATGCAGGGGGCGAAGTTAAGGAACAAGATTAACGTTCACCGTTTCACGACT
>JAATGW010000353.1 GCA_015654495.1 Chitinophagales bacterium | reverse complement strand
TCCAGATCTATCTTATGCGGTTCCTGAAAATCAAACAAAAAATTTCGAAAGACATCGCCTGTTTGAAGCAACAACTCAATTGCTTCACAGGTTTTAAGTTCTGCAATTTTTGCGGTTAGTTTTTTCGGATTATCAATGTATGGAAACAAGGAGTCAAAAAAACCCTTCAAAAACACATTTCCCGTTAGGTCAATCATAGGTGTACCTTTATATCCCGTTTGTTTTGGAATATTATTTTCTGCTGCGTACTGGTGTAAAGAATTTTGATCAAGAAATATGCTGATTAACGCTATTGGTTCGCCATGCGGCCCAGGATTTTTCAGCTTTTTGAATAACTGATTTCTGCGCATTAAACAAATTGCACCTTCTTTCATTACAAATGTGCCTTCGTTTGTAAAATACTGCGATTCGCCTGATAGCATTATTCCTAATACATGGTCGGGAAAATAATGTTCGGTGCTTAGCACTTTTTGATAAGCACGGGAATACACGATATTATGTTGAAGAAAGATGTTGCTTTCCATAGTTTATTATTTTAATTGCTTCAAAATTCACAGTTTCCCGCCATTTAAAATGTTCTGAAATAGGGTCTGCTCGCTAAAGGTGAAAATGGCCAGGGAATAGATATGAGGATTACAAGAAGTCCTACAGTAAACCAAATGGCCATTGACCTGAATTTCTCCTTGTCCTTGCTTTTGTTTTTTACTTTAACAGAACCAATTGTAATAATTATTATTGCAATCAGCATCATTAAGCTATGCTCCATTCCAAAAAAACGAATTCCTCCAATTTTAACAGCCACCTTGTAATTGTGCAAAAAGTAGTCAATGATCGGGCTGATAAAATACAAACAAAGCCCAACGCCTAATTGAATATGTGCAATTGTTGCAGTAATAAGTCTAACCGTATTGTCAAATTTTAAAAACGGTTTGCCTGTAATCCAACCATTATACGCACGGTAAATTGCAAAAATCAAACTCGTCAGAACAAACCAGCGAATCAATGAATGAATTGTCAAAAGTGTAGTAAACATTTTTCTTTATTTATTTTTCAGTATATCTATATATTTATATAGCTATTACTTAGCTTCTTTAGGGCGTGGCTGACCTTTGCCTACTTCGAGCTTGAAGACTGATATTGCTTTTCATAGTTTATTATTTTATTTGACCCATAATCAATTTATCCATTAGCTTATCGGATAAAATCCTTTTTAAGCACAACAAAACCGAAGACGCCATTTGATTAGTCGTATATCTTGTTTTTGGATTTTTTGCTTCTATTCCCTTTTTAATAATTTCTGCTATAACTATTGGCTCCACTACATTGCCGGATAGCTGGGTAAATACTTTATTCGTTTTAGTTGCTAAGTCTTTGTAAGCTGTATGTCCGGATACTTTAATCAAACTATCTGTAGCAATATTTCCCCATTCCGATTTAGTAGCCCCCGGTTCAATAACTATAACATCAATACCAAATTCCCTGACTTCATTTCGAATACTATCGCTCAACGCTTCTAATGCAAACTTGGTTGCATGATACCAACCACCTAATGGAAAAACTATTTTACCACCAACAGACGAAATGTTTACGATCTTACCGTATTTATTTTCCCGCATTTTCGGCAAAACCAGTTGTGTCAAACGCATCGCACCAAATACATTTACTTCCAGCTGATAACGTGCGTCTTCCATTGAAACATCTTCAACCGAGCCATAAGAACCAAAACCTGCATTGTTAACCAGAATGTCCAGGCTTCCTGCTTCTTTAAAAATTTGCCCTACACAAGCCGTAATGCTTTCCTCTCTTGTAATGTCCAAAGAAATTGGTTTAATCCCGTAGGCTTTGAGTTCTTGCATTTTTTCCATCCTTCGTGCAGCACCATAAACATTGTAGCCGTTTTGTGCCAGATAAATTGCAGTTGCTTTGCCAATCCCTGCCGAAGCTCCGGTTACTAAAACTGTTTTTTGCATTTCTATAAAATTTATAGTGCAAAGCTAATTCAGGCTTGTAATGTGTGGTTTGTTGAAACGTCCAGGTTTGTATGCTGAAAAGGTCAAATATCAGATAATTTGACTGAGAAGTAGGGTCTGTTGTACTTTAAGATAACGTTTAAGGATGCCCGTAGTGAGGATATTCTGTAATCCGTATGCTTCTACCTTCATGCCGTAGTGGCAGGCGAGGATGAGTGGGTTACAATAGTATTGAATTAAAATTGAAAAGCCAGGGCCGGGATTCTGTCGCTCATATTGCGTTGATGTTAGCTGCTGCTTATTTGATGACGAATTTTATTTCTTGTTGCAAAGGCAAATTTTGTTTATGAAACTAAATGAAAACGGCCCCGTTTTCCGGGGCTGCTTTTTTGTATTTTCTTCTGATAAAATCGCTATCTGCCTAAAATTGTCTTTTGCAATTACTGTTTAACAACTTGTATGTTCGCTATCAACTTAATGTTTTCACTTAAAGCTAATCCACCAGTTTCGGTCAAGGCATTATATGTTAGCCCGAAATCTTTGCGATTAATTGTGCCGGTTACTTCAAATCCTGCTTTTAAATTTCCTCTGCTATCTTTAGATTCTCCTCCAAATTCAGCATTTATCTCAACCTCTTTAGTAATCCCTTTGATTGTAAGGTTGCCAACAAGAGTATAAGAGGCATTATTTGTCTTTTTAAAGGAAGTGGATTTAAAATCAATTGTTGGAAATTTTTCGGCCTGTAAGAAATCATCATTCTTTAAATGGCTATCTCTCATTTCCTGATTGGTCGAGATGCTGTTTACATCTAATGAAAATTGTATTTCTGCATTTTCAAAATCTTCTGATTCAGTAGTTGCAGTTCCGGTGAATTTTTGAAACGAACCTGTAACAGTTGAAATCATAAGGTGTTTCACTTTGAAATGAACTTCTGAATGCATTGGGTCAATAGCCCATTTAGTTTGTGTTGAATTAATCATTGTTATTTTAGTTGATAATCACTTTTTATTTATAGTGCAAACTTACATATATTTGCTATCTAAAGGTTAGCACTAACCTTTTGGAAAGTGCTAACCTTTGGGATAGTATCGCATATAAAATAAAATAACAACAAAGACTCTGAAACGCAATATGAGTGAATGTGGACAATCAACGATGGCGGTAAGAGATGCTCCTGATGTTTTGAACGGAAGATGGAAACTTCCAATAATTATTTTGTTAACCTTTGGCATAAAGCGATTGAAAGAAATTCTTCGGCTCCACGCAGCACAGATATTCTGTGATCCGTCAGCTCCTGCAATTGCTTGCAGGACCGGTCACAACAGTACCAACTTAAGTTTGAAAAGCTAAGGCCGGGATTCTCTCGCCGGGTTAGAATTGCTTCGACGAGGATAAATTATATCGCCCGTATTGCATAATGTGAGCAGCAGGCCATTATCCAAATAGTTATTTTACGGTTGCTGATGCTGCAATATCTTTACTTGTCATTTTTTTTGATCCATCGATCATGTCAATTTCATCAACCCAGAATTTCGGTGTGTTGTTATCGCAGCCAAATGCCTTGTATTTGCTCAACCTGCCAGTAAGTCTATAGGTTAATCCATAGCTTTCACTTCGTTTTTCATAAAAATACCCCTTCAACTCACTTTCTTTCGATAATGGAAATACCTGAGGATCTACATCCTTTCCGATTAACCATTTATAAGTGTCCGGGTTAACAGCTTGTATTTTCATATCGTCATTTTCATCTCCACACATATACTGCATAAATGTGGCTTCAACAACTATAACCTCTTCGGATTTAACATTCCTGGTCAGGTAGATAAAACTATAGTAGGCAGCAATTACAATACATAATATCAAAATTATCTTCCCAAAAAGTTTTAATGCAGATTTTATAACTCTCATGGGCATTGTTTAAATGGCTTGTCGCGAACGGTACAGAGATTTCCGTAATGCGGAATATATAAGTACTAATTTATCAATTTACTCTTCATCTGTTTGCGGCAATCCCATGGTAACAGCTGGTATCTTTTCATTCATCAACGGTGAATACGCGGATACCAATGTTTGGGTATTTCAGGATCAACAGGAGGGGGAGGGTCTTTCAACTCAACATCAGGAAACAACTTAGTGGTAAATCCATCAAAGTCTCTTGCCCATTCCTTGTGATGATATACACAAACCGGAAGACAGGCAGAACAATAATTGTGTGTAGCAAAATAAGGAAAACATTTTCCCGTATCAACCTTATAGCGGTCATTACCTAAGTGATCTTTGCCTGCTTCGGGCGAACGCTTGTCGGGTATCGCTTTAGCAGGACAATAAATGCGGCATGCGCGGCAATTATCGCAAAAGGCGGCAATTCCTGCATCTATAGGACTATCAGTTTGCAGAGGCATATCCGTTATAACGCTACCAAGGCGAAATAGCGGCCCCATCCACGGATGTATAATTGAGCCGTGCCTGCCCAGTTCACCGAATCCTGCTTTTAATGCAAGCGGCACATGCAGCACGTCGCTATCGCCAATAGGGTGTTCAACCGTACAGGCATAGCCAAGGCTCCGTATATAATCTGCCAGCCGGATCACTACTTCACCCAACGAAAAATAAACGCGTAAACATTCAATAGCCGAATCGTTGGAAGGTACTTCCTGAAAACTGCGCCATAACATTCGTTGCGCTACAACAACTGCATACTTCTCTTTTACTTCCCTGCCCTGGTATATATCACCCGGCTCTATTTCGGCGATACCTGCTTCATCGGCTCCTAATTCAAATGCTTTCCGTTTTACTGCTTCAGAAGCTAATGCCCCGCTTGAGAATTCAACCCGTTCTGAATTAACTGTTCCCTTAAACCTTGGATATTGATGTTCCCTGATCTGGGTAAGAATATTTTCTACTTCCGAAATCTTTATACGTCTACCCCCAATCGCATTATACCAATCTTCCCATTGGAAAGCAGGAGGCGATGTTTCACTATTATTCATGCGTTTGTTCTCTTATAATTACCGATGGGGTGGGGGCACGCAGTATGGATATCCTGTGTCCTGTCTGGTCAGGCCTCTGGCGGCACCGGTTACAATAGTACTAACATAAAATTAAAAAGCCAAAGCCAGGGTTCTGCCAGCAGACAGGTTACAGTCGACCAGGATTTATTCTGTCGCCCGTATTGCGTGTTGATGTTGTGCGTTCAAGTACTATCCATTGACCTCAAATGTTAAATTTCCGACTATATGTGTCACGATAATTTTGAATGTCAGCTTGCGCTTTTTTCCCTTTAAATTGTAAGGACATTGACCCGGCATGTTTCAATGCCATTCTAAGTCCCAATTCAGCAAACTCATAAGCAGTTTCCCGCCGTCCAATGAAAATGTTTATCTCCTTTAGTAACCAAACTAATTCAATTTGGTTTATAACATAATACTTGTCTAAAATTCTATAGTTTTTGCTTCTCTCAATGTCGGCAGGTTTAATGCTGTCAAATGGTTTTGGGAAATTTTCGAAGTCAGAATAGAATTTCAGTCCGTGCGTTTCAAAAGCCGACCAGATTTGATTAATGGATTTTAAATTTTCCTCTGGATTGTCATTAAACTTCCAATGAAAGTCACCTTCGCCTTTTGGACTCAACCTTTGTCGGATAATACAACCCGCATAAGAAAACTTCTTCACATCAATTTTGCCATATCCCATATCAGCAATAAAGTCGAAATGAATTGCTGTTTCACAGCACACACTTCCTCCCATCCAGGTTCCCTGAATTCCAAAAATGCTTACGACATGATTAGGTTCGATTTTATAAAAGTGAAATCCATTTCCATTCCAACCTAACTGCCGGATGTTTATAGCGAAGGTCTTATTTGTAAGTTTTTTGAATTCACTTGCGTTCATCTGTGATGATTTGTATTATCTTTCCGGATCGCTTGTTGGCTGCAGTTAATTTCATTTAGAATCGTTAAGTTTAAAAAAGTCTTTTATGTTTTTCTCGTCAACAACTTTTCTGTTTATCCAATCAACTAAGTAAAGTTTTTCTATTGCTAACAACTTTGAAATTTTGTCAATCGACTTTACCAAATCATTGTCTGTGTCCGCACCATAAAAACATAAAACAGAAACATTGTTATTTTTGTCTTTTACTCCATAATAGTTTAATCCTTCTGATGAAATCGAAAATCCATTTTTAATCTGCCCGTTGTTTCCGTTAACTGTAATACCTGCAATTTCATTTTTGGCGTCCCCTAAATAACTTTTAAATTTTTCAAATGAAAGTGAGATAGGCTTCGTTATAAGTCGCCTGACATGAAGATTTTTAAAAGCAGAATAGTCTTTTCCCTGATGCATTTCGTGTTCAAAAATATAAGTTATGCTATCAATTTCCTGGTCGATTGAAGTCTTTTGGTCTTTTGAAATAAATTCTATTTGACGCCAGTCGTCTTCAAGAATTTTTAGATTATTTGAGTCGGTCTTATTTTCAAAGTCAGGAAATGTATTCTCGATAGTTGGGATTGTCATCAGGATGTCCTTGGGGTTAATAGTCTGGATATTACCCGAAGAGTCTGTTGCAATGATTTTGTTTTCCTTTTGATTGTTGCAACCAAAAAGTGA
This sequence comes from Chitinophagales bacterium, assembly GCA_015654495.1. Classification (GTDB taxonomy): domain Bacteria; phylum Bacteroidota; class Bacteroidia; order Chitinophagales; family Chitinophagaceae; genus Pollutibacter. The sequence continues at coordinate 2,613 of JAATGW010000353.1, read as the reverse complement.
AAGTAGTACGCTTATAAGTCCCATAAATATTAAAAGCTCTTTCATCCGAATGTTTAATAGCAACCAACAAGCAGGCCTCTCTGCTGTACTGGTATTCCATGATTGGTTCTGCCCGGACTGCAGCTGATCAGTGATGTGTCGATGTTGTGTGCAGACTATCAGGTTTTGATAGTAATTGCTTTGTCAATTGTACTTCAGATATTTGATTCCATTGTAAGTTTTTGTTATTGGTATTTCAGAAACTACCACAACTTTTACGGTATCGTCTTTTTGTAACTCAAAAGTCGCTTTGGGAAAGCCAATGCCACCTTCAAATGTATTATTGCCAATATATTTTAAACTTGCCCAAAGCTGTCCATTTTGTTTCATAAGCAGCAGATCATCGCTCTTAATAAATTCAAAAAAATTGTTATCGCCAACATCATAAAGTCCGGTTAGCTTCTCGTAAACTTTTTTGTCAAGAGGAATTTCCTTCCTCATAGTAACATTAAAAACTATTACACTTTCGCCGGAACTATTTTTACTAACTGTAAGGATCCTGTTTACAGCCTGTGTGGCAGAAGCCCATCTGTCAGTGTCAACATACTTACCGCCTTTAAAATAGATTTGAGTTATTAAGTCTTGCTGATCAGGCACAGACACTCTCATGTGTATATGAGCAGGTCGCCAGGACAATTCATTATCGGGAACCGCTTTATAGGGCACTGGCAAAATAGATTTGAATTCATATTTTCCATCTGCTTTGGTTCTTTGGCCGCCACGATATTTGTATCCGTCGGATGTGTTATCATACACCTCGTTTTCATCGCAATGCCAGATTTCTACGAACGCATTATTTATAGGAGTTTTTCCATCCTCTCTGAAAATCTTTCCTTTTAAAACTATCGGTGTTCCGTTTGAATTGACAAGCCTGAGATTGGTTCGCAATGGCGCTCCCGGTCTGTAAAAAGGACCAAGTATATCAGTTGTGGTTGGTGTGTCGCCTTCAAATCTTTTGCCATTCCAGTTTAAAGCTCCGAAAGCGCTAACGCTAATAACTGTCAGCGTGGAGTTTTTGATAAAGGTCCTGCGTTGCATAATTGTCAGGTTTGGTTGTTCAGAATAAATGCCCGTCTGTAGCTTGCATACAACGTCCACGGCTGTACGCCGTATGGTCCTTTGTAATTGCTGTGCCGCCGGCCGCCCACAATAATACGGATTTGGATTTGAAAAGGTAAAGCCGATGCTTCTGTCGATGAAGATATTTCCTGACGTCCATATTGTGCAAAACGATGTTAGCGGCAACATAGGTTCGTTGATGTAGCCAACTCCGTATATTACCTGTTTGAACCTGTAAAATTACCGAAGCTTATTATTTTGCCTTTTGTATCACACGGCAAAACTTCCCGATTAGCTTCAGTCCATATGCATATAAATTCTGTTGTGGCAGATAATAGCGAAGTTCAATCTCTGTTAAATACGACAGGAGATGTCAGTAGCGGGTATATTTTCTACGTTATTGGCTACTGTAACCTGTCCGTGAGGCCAAAAGTTTCAACGATTTTGTTTTGCTTTTGTTAGTCCATGTTCCTTTGATTTCCTTTCCGTCAAATGTCGCTTCAAAATATCCGTTCTCGTCAAAGTTGTCAGTATTTTCGGTAAAGGTCAGGTTTTGATCATTCAACTCTCCTTCAAGATAAATTCCCCGTCCGTATTTAAGATAGGCGTAAACTCCTCTCATCTTGTTTTCATAGTCGTGATTTATAACCATTAGAATTTTCAAAGAGCTGTTAATTGACCCTCTGAAAAGTTGTGGCAACTCATTTGAACGAAACTTTGATGGGCTACTGCCACTTAAGCCAAAAACCGCCTTGCCGTAATCATTCAGATATTTCCTGAATTCTTGGAGATTGAATTTCGTAATCATGTCCAGGCCAAAGAATTTCTGATTTTTGCTCAAACAGTTTTCTCCATCTATGAAGATGGATGTATCCCTGATATAAAAATCATGTATGTCATCAACCTCATAACAACCTAAAACATCAAGAAGATAGTTTCTGGTTGTTGAATCAACTTTCATGATTTCCTTTTTAAACTTTTTAGTTCGCTTTTTAAGAATCGTTTGATAAAAACCTGTAAAACCATCAGCGGTAAAGAAATCTTTTAGTTGCATTAAGTCCCCGTTACCAGAATTGAAGTTGTAATAGCGAACCCAGTATGCACAGGTCGCCCCGCAGCTTGATTCGGTAAATTTCAGGGAAAGGAGTTTTGGGTTATTGGAGATAATATTACAGGAAATCTCAACTTTCCCTCCATAAATTGTTCCGTTGTCAAAGCTTACTTTTTCAAAAATATTTTTGATTTGATAACCATCTAACAATTCAAGTTCAGAAAGTTGAAGAAGTTCATTGATGTTTTTGGTTGTTGTTGTGTCGGTAGCCCGGGAGAAAATCGGGAAAGCAAACTCCCTTCCATTTGTTACCGTCTTTACAGAAAAATAATTTGATTGCCCATACACAAAGTTGAAAAGTGAAGTGCCGGCAATTATCAATAGGAGATTATACAATCGTTTCATTTTATACAGTCAGTTCAAGGATTAGGGTTCCCAAAATGGGTGGGTTGGCGCTCACGGCC
>JAATGW010000028.1 GCA_015654495.1 Chitinophagales bacterium | reverse complement strand
TTTCTTAATCGCGGCTGCTAAAATCTCAGATGCAGAATTACTGTTTTCATTCACCATTACCGCCAGCGGATCATCATTTAAAACCGATTTATTGTACCAAACGCGCCAAATATTCGGATTCCCTTCCCTGTCTTTCACCTGAACAATGGGACCATCAGGAATAAAGAGACCTGCAATCTGCACAACATCTATCAGAGATCCGCCGCCATTATTCCTAAGATCAATTATAATACCTGAAACATTCTGTTCTTTTAATTTCTTAATTTCTATTTCAACATCTTTCGCACTCCTCGCGCCATTGGGTCTTTCCCAGTCAGCATAAAATTCAGGAAGAAAAATATAACCCAGTTTTTTATCACCGTCATCAATAATAACGCTGCGTGCGAAAGTTTCTTCAAGTACTATTTCACCACGATCAAGCGTAAGTACTTTTATTGAACCGTCTCCTTTCTTCAATGTAAGCTTAACCTGTGTCCCTTTCTGACCGCGGATAAGTTTAACCGCATCCTCCACTTCAAAACCTGCAATATCCACAGGCTCTTCATTTCCCTGACCCACTTTCATGATCTGGTCTCCAACCTGTATCTGTCCTGATTTCCAGGCCGGGCTTCCCGTCACCAATGTTGCTATCTTGATAGCGCCATCATCATTCCGGAGCGAAGCTCCGATCCCGAAGAAACGGCCACTCATCTGTTCGCTGAAAGACCTTTTTTCGAGCGGCGGGAAAAAAGTTGTGTGCGGGTCCATCATTCCGGTAATTGTATTAACCAGGAGATTAAACCTTTCTTCTTCCGTAAATATGAGCCTGAGGCGTTCAAAATTCCGATCCAGTAAAACGCCGACTTTATTTCTGGCTTCACGTTCAAGCGTGGAATCTGCTTTTACAACAAAATCTTTTTTACCGGCATTTACCTCTTTTTCATCGAGAGAAGTTGCATAACGATCCAGCGCCATATATTTCAGACGTTTGCGCCAGCTTTCTTTCCGTGCTGCTTCATTGGCGGGATAACCCAGTTTATCACCATCCAGCACCACGGTTTCATCTGCAGTGAAAATGAAAGGTTGCGCAATTAATGGTTTATAGATTGCAGCCGCTTCAGCAATTCTCTTTTGATAAATTGTGTTCACAGCATAGAAGAACTGAATAGGTGAACCATACAATTCATCATCAATTTTTGTTTCGTACTTTTTAAGTTCTTTAATATCCGACTGGATAAAAATATTTTTATCAGGATCAAGACTTGCTATGTATTTTTTGAATACGTCTTTTGAAAACTGATCGTCAATTTTGCGCGGGCTGAAATGTGCATCTTCAAGCATTTCACGGATCTGCACAAATATTTTCTGGTATTTTTCGGTGGGACTATCGGTGCCCGCATTCCTTGTAGTAGCAAATGCAATCAAAATCGCTGAAAAGAGAAAAATCAGGAGAAAAGGAACAGATTTTTTGCTAAACATATTTTTCAGGTATTTAACGGCCATCTTCAAAATTAACGGATTTTCAGAAGCATTGTTGTTGATTGAAAGTCAATTTGACAAAGGATTTGTTAAGAAGTATAAGGAGGGTTTTTCAGGAGTTTATGCAAATAAAAAACTCCCGGTTAAGGGAGTTTTTCTGAGAGGGAGGATAATGGGGCTCGAACCCACGACCCCCAGAACCACAATCTGGTGCTCTAACCAGCTGAGCTATACCCTCCGTATTTTAAAGTGGGCAAAATTAATCAAAACTGCATTTTGGCCCAAATGAGTTTTGTGCGACTTATTACAATTTTTAAACTTTGACATTGTTTAAGAAATTTTACTCCAAAAGCGCGAAAAATCTCCACAGTACCACTGATCCATCCAGATTACCGGCATAAATATTCACCCGGCCCGCGCGCAGGTTTTCATGTTCAATACGCATCTAAAGTGAAATTTTTCAAATGAGATATGTCTTTATCTGGGTTCTGAGCATGATAGGTATAACTTCTTATGCCCAGGTTCCGGGTGGCGGGCGGCCTGGAGGCGGTGGTCAGAACATGAATATGGGCCGTTTCTATGGAAGGATTCTCGATAGCAAAACAAATAAAGGTCTGGATGCAGCTTCTGTTCAATTGGTTCAGAACAAATTCGACACCGTCACCAAACAAAGGAAAGATATGGTTGTCGCAGGTCAGCTTACCAAGGCCAACGGCGATTTCAGTCTTGAAAACCTACCTATTATGGGTCAGTTCAAGCTCAGAATAACCGGTATCGGCTACCAGACCTTTGAAAAAGCAGTGAAATTTGAAGTTGGCGGACCGAGAGGTAGTGATATGAGCCAGATGCTGAATAAGATTGACGTTGATTTAGGGGATATCAAACTGGAAGTTGATCCGAAGCTACTTGATGAAATTAAGATCACAGGTACCAAGCCATTTATGCAAATGGGTGTGGATCGCAGGATATTTAATGTTGAAAAAAGCCTGATCAGCACCGGGCAAACCGCAACCGAGCTTATGAAAAATATTCCGGGTGTTGATGTTGATATCGACGGGAATGTGAGTCTGCGTAACAGCTCCCCAACGATTTTTGTAGATGGACGTCCTACAACTTTAACACTTGATCAGATACCGGCTGATGCGATTCAGAGCGTTGAAATCATTACCAATCCGTCTGCTAAATTCGATG
>JAATGW010000618.1 GCA_015654495.1 Chitinophagales bacterium | reverse complement strand
ATAATAAAATCATCTTTCCCGCCTCTGTTGAAATCCATGGCCAGGTCATGCGCTGACGATAGAAATTCAGGTGACGGATAAACGAAACCGAAAGCTGATCAACCGGCGGAACATCAGGTTCACGGAGTTCAAATATGAATTCTCCCTGCCCATAATCCGTAGGCAATGTAAAATAATCCAGTTGCTGACCTGGTTCTTCTTCGTAAGCCTCAACGTAAAAACGGCTGAACTGATCTGCAAGTGCTTTTTTGTCGAGCGCGGCAAAGGGATGTGTATTTGAAATAAGAATATTGCATAATGCACGGGCGAAAGGACTTCCCTGACCTACAATTCCGTCGGCAGCTTTCTGATGCAGAGAAGAAGACACCAATGCATATCTTGAGAAAAATTCCGTTTTTGCCTGTTGCATTCCTACCCTGCTGGTACCTGCAAAACAGCAATCCAGAATCAGCAACAGGTCCATACATTTTTTACGCTTCTCGAAGTCGAAGAAAGTTTCGTAGAGTTTGCTGAAACGAACCCAGGTGTTTTCATAGTTAGGTTTATTTACAGCATCGAAAGGAATAAGATAGCCGGTTGTGCCATCGTCGAGATTCACTCCATGGCCGGCATAATAAATAAGCAGATTATCTTTTTCCGTTAAATTATCCGACAATTGTTTCAGGTGGGTGGAAATATTTGCGCTTGTAGCATTTTCGTTATAGAGGCATTTCACTTCAAGGCTGTCGTACTCGATTATTTCTTCCTGGTAGTCGGCGCGTTTTTTTCCTGGTGATTTCGTTTCAAATCTGTATTTGTTCAGCAGCACCTGAACAATATTACTGGCATCAGTAACCGCATTATTTAAAGAATTGAAGCGGTAGTTGGGTTGATCTTCAGCAGCAAACTGTGGGAAGCTGGCAAGGTCGTACCTGTCAATTGCGATAACAAAGAGGTGATTCTTGTTGCCGGTGGGCCTTGAAGCTCCATTTGTGGTAAGCGTATCCAGTCCGATGTCGCGCATAAAGGTGAACATTCGTTAGTACCGCTGCGCATGGCTTTTCAGGAATATTGGCCGGATATTGGTTGAATCCGGTTCAGGATTTTATTCGAAATCCATAGCGCAGGTCCGGTATTTATTGCTGCTAATCAGAGCGTTTGTAAAAATTGGCCGATCTGCAGGAATGAAAGAAATCTGCCTGCGAAACTTTATCAGATGAATAAGTAATCAGCGTGTATGCTTTCACCAGGGTGAGGTTAATGCAGCTATTAAGATAGTAAAATATACAGTGACTTACATCATAAAGGGTCATAAAACGGTATCTGATGCTCAAGGTGCTCTTGTTAAAAATAAAAGTCATCCGCCCTGGCGGATGACTTTTCAACTATCAAACAACTCCTGTTTTAATGTAGCTATTCCTTTCTTAAAATCAATTGTTAATCTCTTTTATCGAGCAATTCCTTCTTTTCAATCCGGTAAGAACCGATCAGTCCCAGACCGCCGCCGATACCGATGAATGCAAACCAGAGAGCCGGATTTTCATCATCATGAAGAACATATTGAGTAATCAGGTAGGCAAGTGCGAGCCCGATTCCTGAGCCGAGAAGTAGTAATCCGTTTTTCAGATTTCTGTAGGGAGCCGGACGATTGGCAAATTCTTTAGGGTTCATTCCTTTTTCAATCATGGCAGTTGCTTCCCTGTTTCTCAGGTAATATATTCCAAAAATCATTGCAAATAAACCGAGAGAGATCAGGATTGGTATGAGTATTTCCGCGTCCATAAAACTTTGTTTTTTATTGTTTCAAACTTATTATGGAATATCTGACTACGGGTGATTCGATGAGGTTACAGGTGGTTACAAAAAAATTTCAGCATTATTTATACAGCCGTTCAAAGTTCAAGGTTTAATGTTGAAAGTTAACAGCCCTTCCGTTTGCGTATTGTCTGCCTTATATAATTGAAGGGATTCGATGAGGTTAGAGATGGTTACAAAAAAAATCGCAATTTCGTCAAACAGCTGTTTTACGTTGAACATTCAACGTAAATCTTTACAGAAGCTGTAACCTAGCCGCTTCGCTAATAGTCAGATGATAGATCAATGCAAACCGGACCATCAGATAATGAGCTGATTAAAATGGTACTGTCGGGCGACCACCCGGCATATAAAGCATTGGTAGACAGATATCAGTACTTTGTTTTTACACTTGCTTACCGGCTGACAAATTCGAGGGAGGACGCAGAGGAGATAGCGCAGGATGTATTTGTAAAAGCTTTTCGTTCGCTGGCAGATTTCAGGTATGGGGCAAAATTCAGCACCTGGTTATTTACAATTGCACAGAATACCGGAATTACACACCTGAGAAAAAAGAAATTGCCGGTGAGCTCTCTCGATCAGGAAGGTACTTTTATACAGGTGGAAAATCATGAGTCTGATTTTAAGGCCAACCAGATAGAAGATAAAAACAGAAAACAGATGGTGAATCAGGCGATCGCCATGCTTTCTGCAGATGATGCACAGGTGATCACGCTGTTTTACAAAGGCGAACAAACTTTGGATGAGATAGGGCAGATACTGGGTCTTGAACCAAACGCAGTTAAAGTGCGTTTATTCAGAGCCAGGCAGCGGTTGAAAGAAAAAATGGAAAAATATTTCGCAGAAGAAGTAAGGACTTTAACTGTGCAGTAAGTATTAATAAACTATATTCAAAAAACGCAGATATGGAACCAGATAAAAACAGAACTTCTTTACTCTGGGATTACCTTGATGGTAATCTTTCAGAAAAAGAAAGACTTGCTGTGGAAACACTCCTCCGCACTGATAGTTCGGCACAAAAGGAGTTTGATGCTATCCTGGATATGAATGTTTGGTTAAAAGAAACCGAGCTTGAGCAGCCATCCATGCGTTTTTCAAAGAATGTGATGGAGGAAGTCGCGAAATATTCCATAGCGCCAACAACCAAATCATACGTGAATAAAAAAATCATTTTCAGTATTGCTGCTTTTTTTATTCTGATTATATCCGGAACTCTTATTTATATGTTTACACAGATAGACTATTCAGCCGCACCTTCTGGAGCGCTTTCGGTTGAATTGCCAAAAATAGAAATCGACTGGAAAAAATGGATAAACTCCACCTATGTACAGGTATTTCTGATGGCGGATATTGTATTTGGATTAATGCTCCTGGACAGGTATCTCAGTAAGAAAAAGAAAGCAGGCCTGCAGTAATAAACCTCGGAGGTATTTTGGGAAAGGTTGTTATTAAGCATTTGGTTAAAAAGCCTTGCAAATAATAAACCAGTATTCTTCTGGTTGAAGTTCCCGGTTGACCTTCTGCTTTAATCAGCAGCCGTTTTTAAATGGGGCCGGCTGATTTTCTTTTTTTTGAAGCTGGTATGGGATAGCGGGCGATGACTATCCGATTTGAAAAGTCGGTTTTGAAAAGCCAGTCCGTTTCTCCGCAGCTCGCCCTGCGGGCCCTCCCCTCCCCCACCACCACCACCAATTTCTGACAAATGAATATGGCAGGTGAGCCAGGGTACCCTGGCGTCACCT
>JAATGW010000094.1 GCA_015654495.1 Chitinophagales bacterium | reverse complement strand
CTGGCACTTTCAGAAGTGCCAGAGCTGAGTGCAAAAAATTTTATTCTTCCCGGCCAGCATACATCAGGAAGATTCTGTAGCGTACGATGCCAGAATTCTTTATAAAGTGAGCTGTAGTCAAAGGTTGGAACAAGATCCTGGAATTTTTTATAGATATGCCGGTCCATAAGGATCTGATCGAAAAAAAACTTCTGACCAAATTCAGTATGTGTTGCTTTTTTCAGCAATTTTTTCAATACCCGCAACTGCTGCCGCTTTGGTGAGTTGCCCGGCAGATTTAATGCTTTTGCAATCGTTTTAGGGAGATGAAATTCTATTATTGGCATCTATTGCAAGATAATATTTTAAGCTTGTAAAACACAGTATTAAACTATATGCCTGATACGCCGAGCTGACGATAATTTCTGATTACAAGAGCAATATCGTTGTAGGCGCTATAATCCCGTGCATATACCCGATCCATCTGTTCAAAGCCTACTTCGCCGAATTTTTGCTGATGATGGATCGGGCTGCCATTGCTGCCGATGATGCCGCTTCGTATAGGCGGAAGATTGGTAGCTTTTGTAAAATAACCAACCCAGGTTTTTTTACCTGTCAGCACCTCAAAAGCATTTCTGAAAACGTTCAGAGGATTGGGCAACAGGAAAATTCCTATTGGGAAGCTGATCAGGATAAAAATAGAAATTAACAAATCAGCAAGCCTTTTCAGTCTCCTGTGCACAGGCATCGAAAGCGCAAGGCGGCTTTGCTCTGAAAAAGTTTCACCACTCATGTTTTTTGAATCACTGCCAACAATACTTCCCGATCCGCCGGCACTTATACGAAAGCGCAAGCTCCCCTTCATTTTTGATGTAGTTTGGATTATTTCTGCAAAGCTGAGTCCGTTTTCGCAGAATATAATTTCCCGCACTGCCGCTTCTTTTAAAAATTGATTTAGTTGTTTCAGGCTTGTTAATTTTTCAGCGCTATCCGATTCATTAATAGCCACCCGACCAAGAACCCTTTCTTCACGTTGCGTGGCTTTTAACAGATCAAGAATTCTCCTGTACTCGATTTCTGTTGCAACAACCAGTGTTTGCAGTTTTTCTGATTGCTCCGGCGGGTCAATGATTGATAGCCGGATAAGTATAAATCTGCAGATGTGCAATAAAATAAAAGAATAGCCTGTACCTAACAGAAGAATTGCCCTGGAAAAACGAAAACGTTCTGGTAAAAGTGAATAGGTTGCCAGAATGATTAATAATGCAAAAATCGTTGAACGAAATAACTGCCCTCTTTTTTGCTGTTTATCATAAAGACCGGTATAGTAGGACGCAATCAGAAATAAAACAGTAAAAAAGGGAAAGGCTACTGTAAGCAATTGTTGTGAATAGCTGATCTCCGGTTTAATAAATCTGTTCCAGGAGTATTTTGCCAGCCAGAAAGAAAAGAGTATTAAACCCGCATCAATAATCGGCAGCCCTGCGGATCTGATGAAATTACCAATGGCAGTCAGCATCGCCCGAAGCCAGATGGAAAGCCGGATAAAAAACAAAACAGCGCCGGCTTTTACACCGGTAAAATGCTTTTTTACAAATATGATCATGGCGCTGTAAAACAACCTGACATAATTCAGGGTTCCTTTTCTCGTGCTTTCACCTTTGAAGTGAATGATCTCAGATCCTGCAAAATAAATATTTCTGAAACCTTTTTTCTGGATCCGGTAACTGAGATCAATATCTTCTCCATACATGAAAAAGGCTTCATCAAACCCGCCTGTTGTATTCAGTATTTTTTTCCTGACCATCATAAATGCTCCTGAAAGAACGTCGGTTTCATGCGTGGTTTCAGGAGAAAGATGGCCCATATGGTATTTTGCAAAAATGGTCGATCGCGGAAAGAGGTTAGCCAATCCCGTTAGTTTATACAGGCTGGTGAGCGGCGATGGAAAGGAACGTCGGCTTTCAGGCAGAAAATTCCCGGTGCCATCAAGCATGCGTATGCCGAGTGCGCCGGCGTCGGGGTGAGCATCCAGATAATCAATAGTTTCTCTGAAACATTGCTCAGGCACTATTGTATCCGGATTCAGAAAGAGAATATACTTACCGCCGGCTTTCGCCAATTCGCGGTTATTGGCTTTTGCAAATCCGAGATTCTCAGAATTCCAGCTGAATTTCACTTCCGGAAATCTGTTTCCCAGATATTCCCTTGTGCCGTCCGTTGATGCATTATCAGCAACCAGTATTTCAACAGAAATACCGGTAGCCGCCTTCCGCACTGAATAAAGACATTGCTCCAGGAAGTAGCGCACGTTATAACTCACTATGATAATGGATAGCTGCATCTTGGAACGGGGAAAATACGGATGAAATCTGAAATAACTCCGCGCAGAAATTGGTATCTGCTATCTGCTTATGCAAAAACATTCAACGATCCCCGGTCAGAATCCATTAAATGCTTTGCTTCTTTGGTACAATCCGATAAATTCGCAGACAGCCCAACAGATTTTAAGAAAAATAATTCCATGAAAAAAACGATTCCCATTTTTGCCATCCTTTTCTTTTCGGCTTCGGTTTTATTCGCTCAGCAGCCTGATGGCTGGAAAATAGCCGGTTCAAAAATCAGCACTCCCTGGGCCGCAGCAGTAAACCCCGCAGCTCCGCATCCGGAATATCCGCGACCCCAGATGGTTAGAAACAGCTGGATAAACCTTAATGGTCTCTGGAGTTATACAATAGTTCCCGCAGCGGTAACAACTATTCCTCAAAGCTGGACTGGAAAGATCCTGGTTCCCTTTGCCGTGGAGTCATCCCTTTCGGGTGTGGGTGACCGTGTCGGAAAGGACAGCATACTCTGGTATCAGCGCGATCTGGTGGTGCCGGCACCTATGCGTAAGGGTAAGCTGCTGATCCATTTCGGGGCTGTGGACTGGCAATGCGAAGTATTCATCAATGGAAAATCTGCCGGCACACATGAAGGCGGATATGATCCGTTCAGTTTTGATATTTCAGCGCTTTTACAGAAAGGAACCAAACAAACAATATCGGTAAGGGTCTGGGATCCTTCAGATGATGGACCGCAGCCGCGTGGCAAACAGGTTAAGAATCCGAGAAGTATCTGGTATACGCCCGTTACAGGTATCTGGCAAACAGTCTGGCTTGAGTCCGTACCTCCTACCTATATCAGCAGTTTAGCTATTGTGCCTGATGTGGATAATAAGAAAGCAGGAATAACTGTGCTTCTGAATGAAACAGTAGCAGGAGATGAAATCAGGGTTACTGCTTTACAGGCCGGAAAATTAGTGGCCGAAGAAAAATGGACTGAGCCGTCGGGAAAAATTTCCATTCCTGAACCTTTGTTATGGTCACCTTCTAATCCGGTTTTATATGACTTGAAAGTGGCTATTTACAGGAAAGGGAAAAAAGTAGACGAAGTGGATTCTTATTTTGCTATGCGTAAAATTTCAATGAAAAAGGACAGGAATGGCGTCCAGCGGATGTTGCTGAATGATCAATTCCTGTTTCAGTACGGACCGCTTGACCAGGGCTGGTGGCCTGATGGGCTTTATACTGCCCCTAACGATGATGCATTGAAGTTTGATATCGTTAAAACAAAGGAAATGGGTTTTAACATGATCCGTAAACATGTGAAAGTGGAACCGGCACGCTGGTATTATTACTGTGATCAGTTGGGAATGCTGGTGTGGCAGGATATGCCAAGCGGTGATATGGGAAACCGGTGGGAAAGCCGGCCGGGGATTACT
>JAATGW010000494.1 GCA_015654495.1 Chitinophagales bacterium | reverse complement strand
TTAAAAGTCAATTATCTCGCCAAACAGGAACTGTTCAGATTTCCTCTCAAACAAATCCTGCGGGCCACCGGCGGCATTGCTGTAAAGCGCGACAAAAGTCAGAAGCTGGTTGATTTTATGGCTGAAAGAATTACAGCTGCTGAAGACCTGTACATAATGATACCGGCGGAGGGTACACGAAAAAAAGTAGAACACTGGAAAAGTGGATTTTATTATGCAGCACTAAAAGCAGGGGTTCCGGTGATGCCTGGCTACCTCGATTATAAAAATAAAAAAGCTGGTTTCGGTCCTGCGATTTATTTAACCGGCGACAAAGAAAAAGATATGGCGGTGATCCATAATTTTTATAAGGACATCACTGCCAAACATCCTGAGCTTTTTGATCCGGCTGCTATCCGGCTCGACTAAACCCGGGATGAAAAAAACTGTCAAAAAGGAAAAATGGCTTGATTTTGCAAATGGAAAGCTGAAACTTTGTTGAACCGAGCTCAGGTATCCGCCGTGGCGGACGGATACCTGGGCGAAAAACCACTAATTAATGGAATACTGGCGCTCCTACTTACGTTACTGGGAAAATATCGGTGGTCGTTATTTTATGGTGGCAGGTATTGCATTCATCCTGTTTTATATTATCATAAGGGCAATTGCGGGAAACAAAAAAATCCAGAAAAAATATCCAAAGATCAGCGACTACGCACGTGAAATCGGTTATTCCGTAATAACCATCAGTATTTTTTCACTCGTACCTTTGATCTTCATAAAAAATCCGCTGATCTCATCTCATACAACTCTGTACAGGGATATAAAGGAATATGGCCTCGTATACTATTTTCTGGCTTATCCACTGATGTTTCTGATGCACGATACCTATTTTTATTGGGTACACAGGATCATGCATCACCGGAAAATTTTCCGCTATTTTCATCTTGTTCATCATCAGTCTACAAATCCTTCCCCCTGGGCGGCCTATGCATTTCATCCGCTGGAAGCAATTATTGAAGTTGGAATTTTTATAATCTTCCTCTTTACAATTCCGATGCACACAACGCATTTCTATATCTTCTTTTTCCTTTCCATCATTTATAATGTCTATGGACACCTGGGTTGGGAACTATATCCCAAAGGATTCAGCAGAAATTTTATCGGAAAATGGATCAACACTTCAGTTAATCACAATCAGCATCACATGCATTTCAAAGGAAACTATGGATTGTATTTTCTTTTCTGGGACCGGCTGATGGGCACCATCCGTTCTGATTACGATAAGAAATTTGAAGAAGTAAAAGGATCCTGAATTTCCGGCGTCTCCGGATTAATTACTGTATCCAGGTTTAATTTCAAAGCCTGTATTGGCGGGCTCATCTTTGCCGGGCCGGCGTTTTGATGTAATTTGCCGAAATGGTACCTGCTGTTTTCTATTGTTATGATGCTTATTGCGGCTGGTGTTATGGCTTCAGTCCTGTAATCTTTCGTATATATGAAGAATACAAAGACCGTTTCTTTTTTGAAGCCATATCCGGAAATATGATACCTGCGGAATACGCACAGCCTATTGCAAGAATGGCCGGCTTTATTCAGAAAGCATATAAAACAGTTGAACAAACAACCGGTATCCGTTTTGGTGAAGACTATCTCTGGCATATCAATAACCCGGAGCAAAGTGACTGGTTTCCAAATTCCGAAAAAGCCGCTATTGCAATGGTCGTTTTTAAAGAGTTCCATCCTGACAGATCGATTGAATTTGCAAAAGACCTGCAACATGCGCTGCATTTTGAAGGAAGAGATCTTACCGATGATGAAGCCTATCGTAACCTGCTAAAAAAATATGAGATACCAGAAGATTTATTTTATACAAAACTCGCCGGTGATGAATTCCGGCACAAGGCTCACATGGAATTTAGCATGGTAAAGCAATTGCAGGTAACAGGCTTCCCGGCGGTATTCCTGCAGGTTAGTGATAAAAAATTCTACATGCTGAGCCGTGGTTACACATCATATGAAAACTTTAAAAAAGTTTTTGAATCGGTAATCGAAGAACTTGAAAAAAATCCTGTTGCTTAAATCCCAAAGATTGTTACGAACCTTTGTTCACTAATTTTTACGCATGAAAAAAATCATTTCCGGTTTCTGTTTTATTTCTCTTTTTCACATTTGTTTATTCGCGCAGCAGAAAAGCGCTATGGATTTTGAAAAGTATGAGCCGGTTTCAACCCTTGTTGTTCCGGAACACCCCATTACACATAGCCGTTTTCCGTTTATCGATGTTCATAATCATCAATTCGCCATGCCTGCAATGGACCTGGGAGTTCTGATTAAGGAAATGGATAAAATGAATATGCGGGTGATGGTAAACCTGAGCGGAGAAAGCGGTGATAAAATCAAAAACAGTATTGAAAATATAAAGAAGAATTATCCCGGCCGGTTTATTGTTTTCGCAAATATCAATTTCGCTGGTGTTGGTGAAGCGGGCTGGGGCGAAGCAGCAGCGAAAAAACTGGAAGAAGACGTTAGGAATGGCGCTAACGGATTAAAGATTTACAAGAGTCTGGGTTTCTCGGTGAAAGATATAAATGGTAATCGTGTTGCTGTGGATGATCCGCGTCTTGACCCCATATGGCAGAAAGCCGGGCAGCTGAAAATTCCTGTACTCATACATACCGCAGATCCAAAACCATTTTGGGATCCGATGGATGAACATAACGAACGCTGGCTCGAACTTGCGACACACCCGGGAAGAAAACGTGGCGATGATAATCCGGAGCCATGGGAAAAACTGATCGAAGAACAACACCGGCTTTTCAGAAAAAACAAACAAACAACTTTTATCGCTGCACATTTCGGATGGTATCCAAATAACCTCGGCAAGCTTTCCCAACTGCTCGACGAAATGCCGAATGTGATGGTAGAATTCGGCGCAGTGATTGCTGAACTTGGCCGTCAGCCAAGAATGGCATCTGAGTTCTTTAAAAAATACCAGGACAGGATCTTATTCGGAAAAGATTCCTGGGTTCCGGAAGAGTACGCCACTTATTTCCGGGTGCTGGAAACCAATGATGAATACTTTCCTTACCACAAAAAATACCATGCTTTCTGGCGTATGTACGGGATGGGACTTTCTGATGATATATTGAAGAAAGTATATTACAAAAACGCATTGCGTATTATACCTAATATTGATAAATCAGGATTCCCCGATTAGTTTTTACCGCGTTTGTTATAATAAACTTCAGCAGGCCGGTGATTTCCTTATTGGATGTTTTCAAGAAAACAACTTAGGTTTTCAATCCCTTGCGGTGGATCAGATACCAAAGCAGACAGAAATTTATTTCAATCAGCCGGCAGGTAACCCGGTCTCTGAAAATCTTAATAACCTGGTTAATTTCCGTTTATTCCCCACAATAAATAATGTGTCATTTGTTTGCAAAAGCATATCAGAACCCGGATTTAATATCCTTTCACCATTTCTTTCAACTCCTACAACCAGCGCCGATGCGTCTTCTCTCAGTCTGCTGTTCCGGATACTCTTACCCGCAAGTGGCGATTTCTCTCCGATAAAATATTCAATCAGCTCTACGCCGTTCGATTCTTCCAGTAAGGATTTTTCATGTGCTCTGATTTTAACCTTCAGACGCTGAATCTGACTGTCGGTTCCTAAAACAAGTAATTCATCCTGTGGGAAAATCATTTGCTCTTTTCCCGGAGCGGGGATATGATAGTCCCCACGCTTAATCATGACTATATTGATCCCTGTCGATTCACGCAGTTGAAGATCAAATAGAGTTTTACCGGCTATCACAGAATCATGTGGCACGATTACCCGCGTAATATGCGCATTCCAGGGGGCCAGTTCAGAACGATTATTAATGTCCCGGGCAATTTCGCGCTGGTTAAGGTTTTTAATAAACCGCTCTTCGAGTTTGTTATAGAAATGCTGAAATTTTTTGGAAAACAGCAAGAGCAGGAGAATTATTAACCCTGTAAAAATAACCCCGGCATTAAAACTATAAAACCTTACCAGCAACATTCCGATAAACAAGGCAGTCAGAATAATCTTTATGACCCGCGTTATAAATATCAGTCCGCCATACTGATTGCGCGCACGCATAGTTGCATATAGTTTTGAAGGCGCCCTGAACGCAAGAGCCCACAAAAACGGGGAAAGAATCAGCAATGTGACTAATAAGGCTACAATCTTCCAGCCGGTACCATCAGGATGAGCCGTAATCCAGGGTAACAAATAAACTGACGAAACAACAATAATCGAAAGTATAATTACAGAAAACAACAGAATATTTAACGAAGTAGCACGTATGAATAGTTTCCACTCTTGTGTTTTGGCAGCCTCCTTCGTATTGGAACTATACCGTTCTATCCGCTTGATCACTCCGGCCGGAAGAATCCGATTGATCCAGTGATAAAACCCTGCAGAAGATCCGATCAGGTAGGGTGTTGTTAAAGTCGTTACTGCCGAAACCGCAACAGCAATCGGGTATAAAAACTCACTGGTGACTTTAAGTGACAGTCCAAGTGTTGCAATAATAAAGGAAAATTCGCCGATCTGTGCAAGACTGAAACCCGCCTGAACTGAATTCTGTAGCGACTGCCCGGAAATGAGTGCGCCGATGGAAGTACTGAATATTTTGCCGATAATTGTCGCAACACAAAGTATCGCTATCGGCCATGCATATTGTACAAGCACTGAAGGATCGATAAGCATTCCCACAGAAACAAAAAAAATCGCGCCAAATAGATCTTTCACAGGGGTGAGAATATGTTCTATTTTTTCAGCCTTGGTGGTCTCTGCAAGAATTGAACCCATTACGAATGCACCAAGTGCCGGAGAAAATCCAACAGCATCTGCAAATACTACCATCAGCATACACAATGCAATTGAAATGATCAGCAACATTTCGTTGCTGACCAGTTTTTTAATCCATCTCAAAAAAGTGGGTATAAAGAAAATCCCCAGCAGAAACCAAATGGCAAGAAAAAAGACAAGCTTTAAAATGGAAACAATCATTGCTACTCCCTGAAACTGCTGACTTAATGCGACAGTTGACAACAACACCATCAATACAATTGCCACAAGATCTTCAATGATAAGAACCCCGAATACCAGCGATGCGAATTGTTTTGTTTTTAAACCCAATTCATCAAAAGCCCTGATAATAATTGTAGTTGAAGAAATGGAAAGAATACCTCCAAGAAATAAACTATCCATATAAGACCAACCCAGAGCCCGGCCTACGCCATACCCTACGGCAACCATCACAATAACCTCAATAATCGCCGTTATTGATGCCGAGCCGCCTACCCTTACCAGCTTCTTAAAACTGAACTCGAGGCCAAGGCTGAACAGAAGAAATATTACTCCAATCTCCGCCCATATCCTGATATTTTCCGCCTCCTGAATCGTAGGCAGCCATTTGAAATAAGGCCCGACAAGAAATCCAGCTATGATATATCCAAGGACCAGCGGTTGTTTCAGCTTTTTGAAAATGAGCGTAACAATTGCTGCCGCCGCCAGAATAAGCGCCAGGTCTTTTATCAGATCAGGTTAGTGTGCCACAGTTACTAATTTTTCAGGTTGAGATTAAATTATTTCTTCCTTCCATTATCCGAGCCTGAATTGCCCTTGCTTCCTTTTCCATATCAGCCTGAACATAAATATTATGCCTGTTGACATCATAAAATATCATTAGCGGGGGATCCTGTTGTTTGCCCGATAAAGTGAATTCCAACCCAATCTGCTTAGTAATAATTTCAGGCTTTCCTTTTCCTCCATCATTCTGTATGGATTCTGTAATTGATTTCAGTTTACTGTTCTTTATATCGGCAAACTTAACCAGGTCGTAGCTATACCTGGCATTCCTGTGATCAATAAGTAATAATTTTTGTGCATTGATATCAATAATAATATTCTGATAAATCAATTGTTTTCTGAAATCCGCTTTTGTATTTGTTTCGATTAAAATATTTCCAATAATTTCTTCATGCTTTCTTAAAGCAATATTGCTTTTCTTTCTCTGGTTTTTGATCAGAATGAAAATCGTTATGCCGAGTGCAATGAAGATTGCGATAAGTAAATACGTTACCTGCATCATTTAAGGTTTAATTAAATAATCTTTTTCTGAAAACATCGGTTCTCAGTATCTAATAAATAAAACGCTGCTAAATGATATTTCTACCAGAAATGATGTTTGGGAAAAAGTAGCTGCTGAAGAAAATTTTGCCAATGTGTATTGTAAGTTGCCTGGCAGGAAAAAATTCCGGATATTCCTTTACGGACCGAAGAGAAATTTACGGAAACATTGCCATTGATCTGGCGATGGGTATCTGTTTTTTGAGACAGCAGATTTTGCTGAATGGTAATTTGTTGCTCACCCTGGCTGAAAACCCTTGAGTCAGAAGGAGCGATATTTGCAGACTGATATACTGCCTGTTCTTTCTGTTGCTTTGATCCTGACGATGATGCAATTGCCGGATTAACGACAAATGCCTGTGCCAGGGAAAACAAAAAAAGGTACAAAATCCGCATCGTGCGAAGATACTAAAAAAAATCCGGCACCGG
This sequence comes from Chitinophagales bacterium, assembly GCA_015654495.1. Classification (GTDB taxonomy): domain Bacteria; phylum Bacteroidota; class Bacteroidia; order Chitinophagales; family Chitinophagaceae; genus Pollutibacter. Next base: position 2,137 of record JAATGW010000494.1, on the reverse strand, counting down.
GCTGAAACCCAGTGGAATTAACAAGTTCGGAAGATTACTTATTAAAATAATGAATGAGTTTGAAACTTAAACTCCGTTTAAAAATTACAGTTGTCATTTCTAAACGGAGCCAATAGTCTGATATAAATTATCCGGAAATTAATTTCTTATCTGTTCACCAATCCCCTTACAGACAGGTCCTTATTTTTCAGATCAACTCCATTTTCAAAAATGGATTTCATGTTTGTAAGATGGAAAGTCCAGCCTTCCTTGCATCCTGCATGAAAATTGAATTTCCCTTCTTCAGTCAATGGAATGTCTTCCTGAACCAGTTCTACAATCCGGTACTCGTCTTGTGTAAAAATATTTACCCTGCAATTTCCTGCATTACCAAATCGGAATGCAAACCGGTTTTCTCCGTTGGCTTCCAGGATTTCACCATATTCAACTGTGTCATCAGGCCAGCCATGCCATAACCAGCGATAGCTATCGCCAACGGATACACGCTCATTACCGTTCCGGAGTTTACCTGCTGCATCCTTATATTCGGAAAGCCTGAGAAACCACCGTTCGATGCCATCACGTGTAGCCCAGGCATCATATAAATCATCAGGGTCGGCCTTGACGTCGATTCGGACCACAAAGCGGCTCCAGTCAAATTCAGCCATAGATTTTGATTTAGTAATGAAAGCTACAAATTCAGAAACGAAACTATAAGCCTTTCATCCTATTCTTTCTGCATTTGAACTACATCGGTGGAATACTATGCAGTGCGACCCTGTTGCCTTCCGTATCTATGAAAACAGCCATATGTCCTATCTCCGGAGAAATCGCAGTTTTTGGAACAATGATTTTTCCGCCGGCATTCTCAATCCGGTCAAGTATGATCTGAACATCCGGGTTAGCATTCAGATAGATTAAAGTTCCCTCCATTGCAGAGGGTTTATGAAATCCTCCACTATCGACTAAAGCTCCACCAATTCCCGTCATCATATCATTTACAGGAAAGGTCCTCATTTTTAAATTCGGAAAATCCATGGGGATCATTTCAAACTGAAAAATTGTTTCATAAAATTTCTGTGCACGGGCAAGGTCTGTTGCGGGGATTTCAAACCAGCTTATTGCATGTTCATATGACATAGTAAAAGTTTTAAAGGTTTAGGTTTTACGTTAAACGTTTAACGTTGAACCTGTACTTATCTCCACAAACCAATAATAGCCCCCATAAGTGTCAAAGCTACTATGCTGTATCCTCCGTTTATGAAAATCAGTCGCCAGCTGCGATGTTCAAAAAGACCATGCACTGCCACAAAACAGAAAACCCAGATAGCAGCCAGAAAACCGGCGATTGCTCCCCAGGCGAGGTCAGTTTTCTTTTCAGGCGAGTCCTGCAAAAACATGGCAAGATTTGCGGCTGCAATTAAAGTGAGGATAAATGCCCAACCATAAATTTTTGCAGCATTGCCTTTCTTAATTTCTTCCAGACTCAGGTTATTATCCTTCATCCAGGCTTTACCGAAAAGAGCGGGAGAATACCAGACGCCACCTACTACAAAGGCCGAAATTCCGGCTACCAGCACAGCCAGCCAGTTAATTGAATTCATTTCCATAACGAAAGTTTGAGGGTTAAAAATGATGAGAAACCGAATCTATTCCCTAATTTTTGTATCCCAAAATAAAGCCGACCGAACTTGAATAATGAGCCGACGAAACAACCTACGGTGCCGACGGGCTCAATCAAACTGAATGATATCGGGTTCAGGTTGATCCTGATTCCGTTTTTTGGAATTGTCATACCCCTGATCACGAGGCTTGTAGATCATTCCACCTTCTCTGCCTGGCAGATAAAATTTAGCTACCTATATACCATTGGCCTCTCATTCATTGTATGGCATGGGAACCGGTTCCTGCTGTTTACACTCCGCAGCTATTTTGACTGGTTTAACAAGCCCATACGAAAGATTTCAGCTTTGATTATCTCGGTACATTTTTATACAATTCCGATTAGTGTACTGATGATGGTAGGTTGGTATGCAATTTTTAAAAAAGGAAACACAGACTGGAATAATATATGGATGACAACCCTTATCATCATGATCGCTGTATTGTTTATTGTGCATGTATACGAAACCGTTTTCCTCGTAAAAGAAGCCGAATC
>JAATGW010000051.1 GCA_015654495.1 Chitinophagales bacterium | reverse complement strand
TGCCCACCCCGGTAAAAAAGGATTTATTCTGGAAACAGCACATCCGGTAAAATTTCCCGAAAGTGTGGAAAGAATTACGGGTGAAAAAATACCGGTTCCGGAACATGTATTACCGATCATGAAGGCAGAAAAAAAATCAACCCGCATTAATGCAGATTACGAAGAATTAAAAAATGCATTGAAGATTTTCTGAATCAGGCTCCATAACTGAGATCAGGGCAGTCAATGGCTTTACTCGCAGGCGACGGACTGGGGGCTTACCAAGACCATAACTGTTATATTACACGGGGTTTTAAGTAATTTAAATCATGAAACCGATTGCTTTCTTTATCATGATCATATTGAGCCAGGCTCTCCGGGCGCAATATGTGCTGTCATCGCCTGACAAGAAAATCACTATGAAAATAACGGCTGACAAAAATCTTCAATTTTCACTTTTATACAACGATAAAGAAATTCTTTCGCCCTCTTCAATCGGATTGATAGTAAAAGGTTATGAAAAACTTTCTGTCAGAGTAAGTCAGGTTAAAAAAAGATCAGTTTCAAATACAATTACCAATCCGATACCTGAACGCAGAAAAATTATCAGTGATATTTACAATGAGTTAAGTTTTAAAATCAGCTCTTCACTTGGGCTTGAATTCCGTGCTTATAATGATGGGATAGCTTACCGATGGATCAGTTTTTTCAGGGATAGTATTCGTATAACGAATGAAATATGCAAGCTTAATTTCCCGGGAAATCCGCATATTATATTTCAGGAAACCGAAGCCCGCCCTGGAGTGGATCGTTTTCATACATCTTTTGAAGATCCTTATCAGACAAAAGCTATTGATAGCATCTCCCGGGAAAATTATCTTTACACACCTCTGCTTGTTATTCCTGATTCCAGACCGAAAATGCTTTTAACCGAATCTGATCTTGAGGAGTATCCGGGAATTTTCTTTACCGGTAAAAATGATAATAGTCTGAATGCCAGTTTTGCGGCATATCCGCGAACAGAAAAACTGAACGAAGGTGAATTCCCCCAAACTGTGATCACCAATCGGGAAAATTTCCTTGCTTCATGCTCAGGAACCAGAACCTTCCCCTGGCGCTTAATGATTATTGCGGAAAAAGATACAACCCTTGCTTCGAGCGATTTGGTTTACAGACTTGCATCACCCTCACGTGTACCCGATATTTCATGGATTAATCCCGGACAGGGAACAGATGAATGGATCATTGGAATCAGTCTTTTCAATGTGCCTTTTAAAGCCGGCATCAATACTGAGACCTATAAATATTATATCGACTTCGCAAAAAAATTCGGCCTGGAAAGAATAATGCTGGATGCGGGCTGGTCAGATACAAAGGATCTGTTTAAAATAAATCCGGACCTGGACATGAATGAGCTGTCAGCATATGCAAGGCAGAGCGGAATTAAACTCAGTATGTGGACGCTCGCATATACACTTGATCAACAATTGGAAAAAGCCCTCGAACAATTCAGTCGCTGGGGTGTGGATTTTATCATGACCGATTTTATGGACAGGGATGACCAGAAAATGGTACAGTTTTATCATCGTATAGCAAAAGCCTGCGCAGAGAAAAAAATAATGGTGATGTTTCACGGAGCTTTCAAAACCGCCGGATTTAACAGAACCTGGCCAAATGCGGTTACCCGCGAGGGTGTGCTGGGGTCAGAATATAATATCTGGAGCGCCAAAGCAACACCTGATCACAATGTTACATTACCATTTATCCGCATGGCTGCAGGGCCAATGGACTATGAACCGGGATTACTTGATAATGGTACAAAACAGAATTTCAGACCAATCAGTGGAAAAGTTATGAGCCAGGGAACACGATGCCACCAGCTGGCAATGTTTTTGGTTTACGAATCCCCAATACAGATATTTTCCGGTAATCCTTCCCAGGGTCTAATGGAACCGCTTTTTATGGAACTGCTGGGAACTGTTCCAACCACCTGGGACGAAACAATTGTGCTTGAAGGAAAAGTTGGAGAATATATTATAACCGCCCGAAAGAAAGGTGATGACTGGTTTGTCGGAGGAATGACGGGCTGGGAAAAGAAAGGTCCAAAAGAGATCAGCCTGGCATTTCTTGATAATGGAAGATATACAGCTACTATCTGTACTGATGGAATTAATGCAGAAATTAATGCGACTGACTATAGAATTGATCAGAAGGAAGTAGGCAAAACTGATTTGCTAAACACCGAAATGAAAAGCGGAGGCGGATTTTTAGTAAGACTAAGAAAAATTAAATGAATATCCAGCCACAAATACACCCGAACATTAGACGTACATTTATAATTAAACCGCGTTACATGAAAAGATGCTTCCTGCCAGTTGCAGTTCTACTGATCGTTTTAGCTGCCTGCAACAGCAATAAGGAAAAAGATCCTGAAGTGGCAGATACCAATATCGCAAAAGAAACCACCATCCATTGCTATCAGAAAATTCTTGGTCATGACACGATGCTTTTGACGCTCAATAAAACAGGACTGAAAATAACAGGAAGCCTTATCTATGATTTTTTTGAAAAGGATCACAGTGATGGTATGTTGACCGGCGAACAAACCGGCGACACGCTCATTGCAGAATATACTTTTAAATCAGAAGGAACGGAGTCGAAACGTGAAGTTGCTTTTTTGCTGAAAGAAGTAGACATTGCTGAAGGCTCTGGCGACATGGAAGAAAAAGGTGGTGTACTCAGATTCAAAAACAAATCAGTCATCAGTTTTAATGATACTGTCTATTACAAAAATGTGCCCTGCCCAGCGCAATAGATTTTACTTCAGAAAATCAAATTTCCATTTTATCACTGCCCATCTGCAGGTAGTGTTTTTATTTTGCCTTATCTCTGTTGATTCGAATTGCCAGGCGAAACCAAACCAGGAAAGAAAGAATGTGCTTGTACTTTATGAAAATAAAGGCCATCATAAAGCTTTTACTGACAGGGCTGTTCCATGGCTCCGGCAACTCGCTGCAGACAGCAGTTATGAATTGACTCTTCTTACAAATACAAAAGGCATAAATACCAATTTTTTGCAGCAGTTTAATCTTATACTCCAGCTGGACTATGTTCCCTATGGATGGACTGACACTGCAAAAAAAGCACTAAAAAGTTATCTTGAAGAAGGCAGGGGAAGCTGGATCGGTTTGCACCATGCTGGTCTCCTGGGGGCATTTGACGGGTTCCCAATGTGGGAATGGTTTTCTTTTTTTATGGGAGATATTCAATACAAAAATTACATAGCAGATTTTGCATCAGGCACTGTAATAAATGAAGACAATACCCATCAGGTAATGAAGGGGCTCCCTGATACATTCCGCATAGCAAAAGAGGAATGGTATATATGGAATCGAAGCCCGCGGCCCAGGGTTCACGTTCTGGCAAGTGTTGATGAAAAAACCTATTCACCCGATTCAAAAATAAAAATGGGAGATCATCCGGTTATCTGGACTAACGCCGACGTAAAAACGAAAAATATCTACATTTTTATGGGGCATGATCCGGCCCTGCTTGACGATAGAAATTATACTCATCTTCTTCAAAATGCCATCGCCTGGTCGTTGTTAAAAAATTAAACGCGCACTCGATTTCGTTGCAGGTAGGCTGTTAATGTTTTTCAAATCTTCATGAGCGGTCATGGCCTCACAGTTGTTTTGTATATGTTAGCAGTAACATTTCTACTGCTGATGAAACCTTTATCCACCGTTAACCTGGCTACCATCGCTATGCTTTGGTTCTTTATATCATGTGCGGGAACACCGCAACAATGTTTCACCGGCCTTCGGGAAATGGAAGAATACGATATCAGCCGCGAATTTGATACTACCGGCAAAGGAAAGCCGAATATTCAGAAACGGCCGGTCAGATATGAAATTTACTACCCCAGTGATTGCAAACCATCTTCAGCAACGATTACCTACGGAGATATTCTTGACATGTATGATCAGAGGATCTATTTCGACAGGCCAAAAGATTCATGCAGGAAGACGAGTCTGGAAATTGCCCGTACAATCGGGCAGTACCTGAAAATGAAAGATCCCGATAAAATGCTTACTGTACAGACCGGCATTTATAAAGACCTCCCGCTTCCCAAAAAAAAGTTTCCTTTAATTATTTATGCAGCAGGAATGAACGGTGGAAGCTGGGAGAATACAGTACTTTTTGATAATCTTGTCAAAGCCGGATTTGTGGTGGCCGCAGTATATTCTGTTGGCAAATATCCTGGCTTTATGAGCAGTTCTGAAGACCTTGACGAACAGGTACGTGATATCATGTTCGTGAAGCGAAAGATGAAAGCACTTCCATTTATTGAAAACAATAAGATTGGTTTGCTGAGCTGGAGTATGGGTGGCAGCGCT
>JAATGW010000550.1 GCA_015654495.1 Chitinophagales bacterium | reverse complement strand
TTTTCTCCAATGGTTTGATGGTGGCTGCTTGGCTAAGTGGCGGTGATGCATAACCGTAACTCTGTCTTATTTTTTCAGCAAATACGGTTTCGGATTCTGTATATGTTATACCACCAGCGATAACCAGGTTTTTATAAACTTCCGCAGAAAGGGTTTTATTAAGTAATAGATCGTGTGTTCCACCAATTACTTCATATTGCATAGTTGTTCCTGTTCCAATTGCCGCCCCTTCGGCTGCTTTCACAATCCTGTCGAATAGTTTTACCACCTCCTCTTTATCGGGATGGCGTGCGTAATAATATACTTCTGCAAAATCGGGGATTACATTCGGGGCTTTACCGCCATTGGTTATAATATAATGAACCCTTGCAGACGATGGCATATGTTCCCGCATCATATTCGTCATATAATCCATTGCTTCAACAGCATCTAAAGAAGACCGGCCTTTTTCAGGAGAAGCAGAGGCATGGGCGGAAATACCATAAAAACGAAATTTTGCCGACTTGTTTGCGAGGGCGTTGGTGTTTTCAGGACTGTTGATACTTCCGGGGTGCCAGTGCAGTGCAATGTCTACCCCGTTGAACAAACCATCACGAACCATATATACTTTCCCGGAGCCACCCTCTTCGGCAGGGCAGCCAAAAACTTTAATTGTTCCCTTCCAACCTTTACTGATCATCAGGTTTTTCAGTTCAATGCCAGCTGCTACCGAAGCGGTACCAAACAGATGGTGACCGCATCCGTGTCCTGAAGATTTTCCATCCACAGGTTTCTTTTCGGGTATGGCTTGCTGTGATAATCCGGGGAGAGCGTCAAATTCGGCAAGAATGGCTATAACAGGACTTCCACTGCCATAGGTAGCGACAAAAGCAGTAGGTATTCCGGCTACACCTGCTTCAACAGCGAAACCGTTTTTTTTCAATTCTTCCTGAAGCAGGGCCGTACTTTTTTCCTCTTTGTAACCTAATTCAGCATAGTCCCATATCTGCAATGCGACTGTTTTATAGTGATCCTTTTGACTGTCCAGGTGTTCAGCGGATTGTTGTTTTAATTCAGTCAGGTTTATTTTTTTCTGCGCCTGAATAGTAAAAAAGTGAAATACAATCAATAGGGCAAGAACAGATTTCTTTTTGAACATAATTTATTTTTATTCAGATCTGCAGAAAACCTATAGGTTTTGTTTTGAATTCATTCGAAACGCCGGCATCAGAGAAAAAGATCCGGATATAATTTTGCGCCAGGTATTACGGCGTATGGCTCCAGGTCGGTGATACCCTCAGCAGCAAGTACATCTTCATCAATAAAGGAATTACCTGTACATTCTAAGGCTGATTTTTTCAGGATAATAGAAACGGCATCGGCTATAATTTCAGGCTTGCGGCTCATTTTCATAAGCATCTCACCTCCTGGCAGATTCTGAATTGCTGCAGTAGCGATGGTGGTCCGTGGCCATAAAGTATTTGCTGCAATACCAAATTTTTTTAGTTCAGCAGATAATCCGAGCGCAATCATACTCATATTGTATTTACTCATCGTGTAGGCGACATGGTTAGCAAGCCATTTGATACTTAGATTTATGGGAGGTGAAAGATTGAGTATATGGGCATTGGAGCTTTTTTTCAACCAGGGGATACAGGTTTTGCATACAAAAAATGTTCCCCTCACATTGATATCAAACATCAGATCAAAACGTTTTGTTTCGGTTTGTTCAACATTGGTAAGCGTAATAGCTGAAGCGTTATTGATCAGTATATCTATTCCGCCGAATTTTTCAATTGTTTTGTCGACTGCATTCTGAATCTGTTCTTCAAAACGGATATCGCAGGCTACAGCAAGCGCAGATCCACCTGCTGCTACCACTTCCTGCTCAACGGAAAAAACAGATCCACCAAGCTTGGGATGTTCTTCAGTGGATTTTGCTGCAATCACTACGTTTGCGCCTTCTGCTGCCAGCGCCAGCGCTATTGTGCGTCCTATTCCCCGGCTGGCTCCTGTAATGAAGGCTGTTTTTCCTTTAAAAATCATAGTGATTAAAATTTTCTGGATACTAGTTAATGGTCAACATCAATTTAGTGAATAATAACGGCTCCGCCCGGCTTATTGCTTTTTTCTGCGCAGAATTATGGTTCCGCTTTTTCCGGTATCAGAATCAATTGTGAGTTCGTAACGCTGGCCGCTATCGGAAAAAACCAACAGTGCGGTATTGGGTGGAATAGAACCCATATTTTCTGCAAACATGATAATTTCATTGTCAATTCCTGGTTTCAGTTTTACGGTTACAGCAAGGGGATTTGCAGTAAGTCGCTGTCTGGAAATGATTGGTTCTTTGTTTAAGAATACGCTGATCGTGTCATCGTCAACAATGCCGTTATCATAGAAAACCAGATTGAGGGAATCAGAAAAAATATCAAGATGTTTTTGAATTTCGATTTTGCGATTAAGAAAAATACCTGCCTGAGCAGGAGCTGAACTATTTACCGCTGGAGCTTGTGAAATTGTTTTTTCAATATTAAATATACCCGGAAGGCAAACGAAGTTGGTTTCGTAATACATGCCATTTGCAAATGATTTTGTACCTATATTTTCCCAGCTTCCTGTGATCACAGATTTATTTCCTTCCGTTTTCAGGCGGCCGTGATAATTTTTGATGCAAAGCCTTTGCAATCCGGTGCTGATGTTTTCTTCAACTACTGCTATATCTCTGAAATTGATTGAATCGCCCACAATGGTACCATCAAGTTTTATCAACGAAAACGAGCCATCAGGAGCAAGACTTTTTATGGTTCCCTTTAATGTTGTGTTTTGCTGCGTCAATTCCATTGAAATAACAAAAGACCAGACTTTATTATCCTGTTGCAAAAGTCCGGTCCAGCTTCCTGAAAGATCCGGGGCCTGCGCTTTCACCTGGAAAGGGAAGGATATAATCAAAAGAAGTTTGATAATTTTCTGCATGAAAATCTATTGTCTGTTCATTTAAAAATAGGCATTAAATTTTTCCGCAGAAAACCGCTGAAATAAGAAATAATATTCAACTGAGATCAAGAAAAGGTTTGTTCTGAAGTATGGTTTCAATTTTCTGCATTATTTCGGGGCTTAGTTTCTTTACTGTTTCGAGAGCCGAAAGGTTATCTGTTAGCTGTTCTTTTTTTGTAGCACCAAGTATTGCAGTTGTAACATGTGGATTGTGAATCGTCCAGGCAATGGCTAAGGAAGCCATTGAAGAGCCGATTTCTTTTGAAAGTGCAACCAGTTGTTTTAGCTTATTGATTTTTCCTTCCTGCAACCACCGGTCTTTCAGCCATCCAAATCCGGATATTGCGAGGCGTGAACCTTCAGGTATGCCATCCAGATATTTACCAGTCAGAAATCCTGCAGCCAGGGGGCTCCAGATTGTTGTGCCCAGTCCGGTATTTTTGAAAACAGGCAGGTAATCCAGTTCCATTTTAAATCTTTCGAACATATTATATTGTGGCTGCTCCATTGCCGGGCCAATCAGGTGGTATTGCTGCGCAACACGATGAGCTTCCATGATTTCGCCTGCACTCCAGTGACTGGTACCCCAGTACAATATTTTCCCCTGTAGTATCAGATTATGCATCGTCCACACCACTTCTTCTATTGGAACAGCGTTGTCTGGTCTGTGGCAGAAATACAAATCGAGGTAATCAGTCTGTAATCGTGAAAGTGCTTCATGGCAGGCTTCCACAAGATGTTTTCTGCTGAGGCCTGTCTGATTTGGTTTATTATCCTTACCCCGCCAGCCGAAAAATGCTTTTGATGATAGAACTATTGAGGTACGGTCCCAGTTCTTTTTTTTGAGAACGCGGCCCATCATTTTTTCGCTTTCACCCAGGGCATATGCTTCGGCATTATCAAAAAAATTAATACCCTGATCATATGCGATGCCCATTAACTCGTCGGCTGTATTGTCTTCGATCTGCTTATGAAATGTAACCCAGCTGCCAAAAGAAAGAACACTTAACTGCAGGCCGGTTTTGCCCATAATGCGATATTCCATGGAGTTTTAAGTTTGAGGTTCAAAGTTAAAAGTTAGTACACTTTGAACGTTTAACTATCAACTTTTAACTTTCAAAGCTATTGCGGAAAATCCTGTGATGACATCCTGATGATACTGTTGGTGATCTGGTACATTTCGAATGTTTTAAAATCCTGCGGCGCACTCAGGCCGACACCAATCAGAATCATATCCTTACGGTGAATGCGAACAGCTTTATCAGTATAAAATTTCTGCTGACCCTGGTCCCACCATAGTTCTCTGCAATGAAGAGTATCACCTTTTGTATTAAAAACAGTCACGCTATCCTTAAGAAATACTTTATTCTGTGTTTCAAAGTAGCGTGCAAAATGGGCGTCGAGCTGACTTTCAATTTTTGTTGAATCATCATAGAAATCAACATGCAATGTTTCCGGAAGTTCAACGCGCGGTAAGGTATCCTGGTAACGATACATGACAGGAGCAGTTAGTTTACCCTTCATTTTCCCACCCTGACTCAGGTAGCTTTCAATATTCCTTGCGATATCAACGCCTGTTTTCTTTTCAAATAATTCGTCTACTTTTTTCTTATCATTCACGCATGATGAAAAGAAAAAAATAAATGCCGGGAATAGTGCAAGGAACAGGATTTTTATGACTGAAGTATGGTTGTTGCCATTAGTCATACTTGCGTTTATTAAACCAGATATCACTGAGGTTAAAGCCAAGCGTAAACCTTAAAAGATTTTCGCGGATAGGATTGTCTTTGCTACCTCTTGCTCCGATTTCAAATGCAGTCTGGATAGTAGTATACTGATTTGTATAGTAATTGCGTCTTACCGGGAAGCCCGCACCGAATGAAAAAAGATATTGATTAAAGTCAGATCCGACATCTACATTACTTGGGCCAAATGAAAAACCAACACGGTAGGCAACACGGTTCCAGAATTTTTTATGGAGAAGATCGGGAATGATCTGCGCTCCGAACCGGAAAGTCCAGTTGTCTTTCAATTGATCAGGCTGGCCATAATATCTGTAGTCAGACCATTTGGTTGTACTGTATTCCACACCAATCTGCCACTTATCTTCTTTTTCCAGAATCAAGCCTCCGCCGTATGATGCAGGATATATGATTTCCCCTTTCTGATCGCCTTCCCTGTAAATGCTATCAATTACAATAGGTCCATTTACTCCGTTCTCATAGGTTTGACGGGTAATATCGCGGGTCGCGTTGAGTTTATGCTGCAGGCTACCGGTGAGGCCTAACCTGATAAACATGCTTTTACCGACAGCAATAGTGTATTGAAGCCCGGCACTTAAAAATACGCCGCCAAATTTTGTAGTATCTGAGGAGTTGGTTTTTTTGTAAGGAACAGTATCGTTAACAAAGGCAACTTTTGTTGCATATTCTTTATTTCCGAAAAGGTATCCGGCATTGATACCAATACTGAAATGTTTTGTTCCTATTCCCGTACCTATATAAGCCTGGTAGGTTCCGCCATTTCCTTCATAATTATAAATTACGCTGTCAATTCCCTGAATGCGTGTGCGGCTGCCAAGATTGTAATTAATCCTGGTCATTGGCCGGATGCCGATATTCATACCCCAATGTCCTTTTTTCGATAATGGCAACCCAAGCTGTACATAGGAAGGAATGAGGTACTGGGATTTGAATTTCTGCGGTGGTGTTACCGTACGTAAGGTTCGGCTTGTATAATCCACGCCAATGTCAAGTGTCGTCACTTTCAACCAGGAATAAGAAGCCGGATTTATGAAATTCACAGATTGGAGGTCGCGGTATGGAATAGAAAGACCTCCCATTCCACGATTTACAATGTTCTGGGAAGGTAAAACATCGCCTAAGCCATACCTGGAATAGGGAGAATTCTCCTGCGCCTGTGTGGAAAACGAAGATGTTATTAAAATAATTAATACAATAAATAATGAACTACAGGTGGTTATTCGTCTCACTGATCGCATACAGGCCTTTAAATAAAAATTCAGGGTCTGCAAATATCTTATTTTTAAGGTGACGGGCAAAAAAGGCACTATCACCCCCGGTTAAGACCACGTTAAAGTTACCATATCTTTCAAGGTAACTGCTTATCATACCATCAACTTCCTTAACCATTCCCAACACCACACCGCTGAGTATGTTGGTTCTGGTATCATATCCGATCAGGGGAAAATTCC
>JAATGW010000361.1 GCA_015654495.1 Chitinophagales bacterium | reverse complement strand
TATTTTTTATTTATATTTTTCATATAAAAAAGTTGATTGAATTAAAATTGAATCTGCAAACCACCAAGGATAGAACGGGCCTGCGGATACTGACCTTTATCGATACCAAAAACACCACCACCAACTTCAGGATCATAGCCGGTATATTTCGTAAAGGTGACCAGGTTTTCTCCGGTAACATATATACGAAGTCTTGATACAGGGATTTTTCCAAACCACTCTCTCGGCAACGTATACCCGATCTGTAACAGTTTCAAACGGGCATAGTCTCCTTTTTCCAGATAGAAATCAGACATATTGCTGAAGTTTCCGTTCGGATCATTCAATACAAGTCTTGGATAATCATTTGAAGTACCTTCTCCGGTCCACCTGCCGAGGGCTTTCACTGTATAGTTTGAATTCAGGATATCCAGACGACGCAGCCCCTGGAAGATCTTATTGCCTGCTGCACCCTGCATAAACACCATTACATCAAATCCTTTGTAGTCGGCCTGCAAGGTTAAACCGTAAGTGAACTTCGGAATATTTGTTCCCAGAAAAGTTTTGTCATCTTCAGTGATTACGCCATCATTATTCGTATCAGTCCAGCGAAAATCTCCGGGACGGGCATTAGGCTGAATCATTCCACCGGTCGGATTTTTATAATCGTTGATCTCTGATTCATTCTGGAAAATGCCGTTGGTTTTATAACCGTAAAAAGCGTTGTAGGATTGGCCGGTCTGTATACGGGTTACATTACCCATCGACTGAAAACCAGCTTCACCCGGAATAAAATCGGCATCTGAAGAGATATAAGTCACTTCGTTTTTCAGATAGGTAACATTTCCGTTTGCGGAAAAGTTTACATCGCCGAAACGTTTGCGGTAACCGAGTTCAACTTCAATCCCCAGGTTCTGCATGTCGGCAATATTTGCCCAGGGAAGTTCAGGTACACCCACATATCCGGGGATATTCACAGTTCTCAGAATTCCTGAAGTTTTTTTCTTGAACAGGTTTACTGTAAGATTCAGGTTATTAAAAAGCAATGCGTCGAAACCAATATCCGATGATCTGGTTTCTTCCCATCCGAGATCCGGATTGTCAAGTGTTCTTGGAGAATAACCGGTAGTTACATTGCCGGAGCTTCCGATTGCATAATTGTAACCGCCACCAACAGTAGACAGATAACGGAAGTCAGCAAGCGCATCATTTCCCACTACTCCATAACTTCCTCTCAGTTTTAATGAAGTCACTACATCATTTGCAGGCCAGAAAGATTCTTTGCTGATATTCCATCCCAGAGAAAAAGATGGGAACACCCCAAACTTGTTATTGTAGCCGAAGCGTGATGAACCATCACGGCGAATGATCCCAGTAAATAAATACTTGTCCTGGTAGCTGTAATTGGCGCGTGCGAAAAGTGAAGTCAGCTTATGTTCAACTGCATCATAAGCACTGGAAGTGCGGCTGGTTTGAGGAATGTCAAAACCAAATGAGGCATCTTCCCAACTAGTGATCGGAAGGTTAAATAAAGTAAGGCCTGAACCGCCGCCATTATTTTCAACATATGCACCCTGGCCTAATAACACGGTGAAACTATGATCACCGATGGACTTGGCATAAGTGATTGTATTTTCAATATTCCAGTTAAAGACTTTGTTTTCACTCTTTCCATAACTGTTCTGGCTGGTACCATTGGTAGCATTTAAATAGAAGACAGGAGTAAAGCCCTGATTTCCCCAGTAGGCGAGTTTGGCACCTAAGGTGGAACGCACTTTTATTTCAGGTGTGATAGCTGCCTCGAGATATGCGTTGCCCACAAAATCGTCAGACCAGTTATATCCACCCAATCTTGTTTGAATATAGGCGAGCGGGTTTGTCATTTCCTGACCAACAATTGATGAAATCCCGTAGGGATTACCAAATGGATCGCGGATAACAGGGTTCACGCTATAGGGAGCAGCATTTGCCACCAGCGGATCTGTAATTACCAGGTGAGTTATGGGATCAAGGTTGATTGCAGAACTTAGCGGACCGCCAAACTCACTGTTGGTATTTCCAAGACCAACACTTTTCTGATGTGTGTAGCCCAGTGTTTGACCGAAAGTAAAGATGCGGGAAATCTTATGCGTGGAATTCAACCTTACGTTGAATTTCTTATAGTTCGATATTTCAGTGGCAACAATACCTTCCTGTTCCTGCAAACCAGCTGAGAGGTAAAAAGTAGACCTTTCATTACCTCCGCTGAGGCTTACTTCACCTAAGTACCTGCTTGCGCTATTATTAAAAATAGCATCCTGCCAGTCGGTACCTTTACCAAGCGAAGCCACATCAGGAAATATAATGTTGCCTCCCGAAGCCACGGACCTTTCGTTGAGCAAGGTCGCATACTGCGTCGCATTCAGGAGTTTCATAACCTTGGCTGGTGCAGATACTCCATAAAAGCCGTTGAAACTCACATTCAGTTTTCCGGGACGTCCTTTTTTTGTTGTAACCAGGATAACGCCGGTTGCCGCGCGTGTACCATAAATGGCGGCTGAGGCTGCATCTTTTAAAACTTCTATGGATTCGATATCCGACTGGTTGAGATACCCGATTCCACCGGCATCCACAACCACACCGTCCACAACCCACAGGGGATTGTTTCCATCGCCAAAAGTGGTGATACCACGCACCCTGATCGTGGATGGTGAACCTGGCTGACCTGAATTCTGCAGAACAGTAACACCGGACACACGTCCCTGTAAAGCCTGTTCAATCCTTCCGTTCGGCACATTCTCCAAATCTTTAGCTTTTACACTGGAGATCGCACCGGTGACCAGGCTTTTGCGGTGTGTACCGTAACCTACTACAACCACTTCCTCCATTCTGGAAGCTGCTGATTTGGATAGAGATACTGAAATTGAAGTGCCGGTAATTGCCACCTCAC
>JAATGW010000159.1 GCA_015654495.1 Chitinophagales bacterium | reverse complement strand
TTCTTCAAGGTCTTTAAGTACACCGCTGTAGATAGTTCTCCAGCCTCTGTCATATTGGGCTTCAGCAACATAAATAGTGCCTTCTATATAGGTGACGGATGTTAAATGCTGCGCGAAGAGCCGCGTAACGCCCGGCCCATCCATCGTGTAACTTACTTCGTTCATTACGTCTGCCATGTCTTTCTGGGCACTTGAAAAGAACGTGCCTGCTGCAGCCGTGGTGGCATTCTTAATATCCCTGTTTAAATTTTCCAGATCCTTAGAGCAGGAGCTTGCAAGAACCAGTATTATGATGATAAACTTTTTCATATTCAGAATGAATTAAAATTGAATTTTGACATTGAATCCATAATTTTTCGTTGCAGGAAAAACACCAACCTGGTAACCGGTTACATTACCTGCTCCCAGCCCCGCCTCAGGATCTGCATAAGGCATGTTTTTATCAATGATCCATAAATTGGAGCCGACGAGAGAAATCTGCAAAGCTTTTATTTTAATTTTTTCGATCATCCTGAATGGGAAATTATAGGAGAGCGCAACTTCCCTGAGTTTAACATAAGATGCATCGTACATGAATAATGCCTGTGGTGCCTTATTGCTTCCGAGAGCATGACCAATATAGTCGAACCTTGTTCTTACAGTATTAGGTTTCCCGCTTGCATCAACGCCCTGCAGTACAATTCCGCCACCGTCTGCAAGGGAATTCCTCATGGGGTTTCCCAAATCATTTAAACCTACGGTATTGTCATAAAGGCCATCTCTTACACCATTGGCCATGTCATTGGAAAATATGTCGCCGCCTTTTTGTATATCAATAAGAAAACTCAGGTTGAAATTTTTGTACCGGAGTTTATTGTTGATGCCGCCATTCCATTCGGCATTCATATTACCAATTACATTATTGGTGGAAGTGGTTCTTTTATATTCTCCCGTTGTCTGGTCAATTTCGCGCTGACCATTCACGTAAATAAAATCAGTACCATACCAGATGCCATAGGGGTCGCCCACTCTTGCATTTAAACTTACTCCTGCGCCAAATGAACCTATCTGTAAATTTTCAATACCCTGTTCAAGGGCTATAACTTTGTTTTTATTTAAAGCCCAGTTTACCGCGATATCCCAGCCGAAATCTGCTTCACGTAGCGGCGATCCGGTAAGTGTCAGTTCTATTCCCTTGTTTTCAATTTCGCCGGCGTTAACATATTTACTGGTATAACCTGAAGCAGATGAAACCGCCACCGGCATAATCTGATCTTTGGTATTTGTTTTATACAAAGAGATATCTATACCCAGCCTTCTCTTAAAAAAGTACATTTCCAGACCGGTTTCAATACTCGCTGTATTTTCCGGTTTGAGTGCTGAGTTACGTTTTGTGGGGTTTACTGAATACAGCTGTGTTGTTCCAAACGGAGTCGGTTTGTTCAGGATATCGGTAAGACTATTGGCCGGAGCGCTGCTGCCTACCTGCGCATAGTTAAGCCTGAGTTTACCGAAGGAAATTACATCAATGTTCAGCAATTCGGAGAAAACAAAGCTGGTAGCAATAGAGGGATAAAAATAAGTGCTGTTATCCGGCGGCAATGTTGAAGAATGGTCAGCTCTTCCGGTAAGGTCCAGAAAGAGCATATTCCTGTAACCCAGTGAAACCAGCCCATAGTATCCGTCAACACCAATTTTTGTATACGCTTCTTCTGCTGCAGGAGGAACGCCTTTGGAATTGGCAATTGAAAACAATTTGTCAACGATCAGCCCGCCATTGGTTGTGTTGAAAACCGACTGCAGAAAATTACGTCTGATATTTATGCCGGCAACGCCGGTGATATTAAAGTCCTTCCCGATATTTTTGCGGACGTTTACCATCAGGTCATAGTTCATTTCACTGTAATTGCTGCTGTAGATCGAGTATCTGGCAGGCACCCTGATCATATTATTTCTCCTGTCTTCCTGGATATAATTATAATTATCCAAAGAAACGCGGCCTTCCACATTCAGCCATTTCAGTATATCATATTTCAATGAAACATTTCCAAAGAAGCGGTTCCTGGTATCGGATTCCAGCGTTTCATAAGCTACATAGTAGGGGTTATCAGTTGTTCCTCCTACAAATGGTGTAACATCTCTTCTCGTTAAAAAATAAATATCTCTCACCTCCGCCAGGTCAATATTTGTTTGCCAGTAGTTCCTGAAGGTGGCGAGGTAGTTGGTAAAGGAAGTCCCCGAACCAACTTCTGCACGCCCCTTGGTTTTTGAATTGATGAAATTAATATTGGTGGAAACGGAAAGCTTATCATTGAGTTTATATGTACTGTTCACCGAAATATTATTTCGTTTAAGCGTGCTGTTAGGTATCAGGCCCTTATACGAAAAGTTGGAATAGGATACGCGGTAATTGCCTTTTTCAGAGCTTCCCTCAACCGAAACATTATTGTTGTATGTCACGGGTGTTTCAAAAAATGTTATTGGTCCGTTTGCCCCGTTCACCCAGGGTGTTGCCTGTTTGTACTTTGGAGACGCAGGGTCCACGGAGTTCCATTGAAAAACCATCAGTGAAGGATCAAATGGAGCACCAAAAGAAGCCGTTGCCGCATATGGAGCCACAAGATCCATGGTCCCATTTCCATCAACATCTGACATATTGAAGTACCCGTTTCCGTTAGGTCCGTACACTTTCCCGGTCCCTGCTCCATACTGGGTCTGGTAGGTGGGGAAAGTGGACTTATCAATGGTACTGAATATTATCCCGGAATTAATTGTAATAGTGGATTTACCACCCTTGCTTCCTTTTTTTGTGGTGATTACAATTGCCCCGTTTGCAGCCCTTGATCCATAGAGGGCAGTAGCAGCAGCGCCTTTTAATACATTTACAGTTTCAACGTCGTCAGGATTAATATCAGCGGCCATATTTCCAAAGTCAAAACCATTGTCCCTTGTATTGGTATTTGAATTATCTACCGGCACACCATCTACTACAAACAGGGCCTGGTTGTCACCTGACAGTGACGAATAACCGCGAATAACAATATTGGTAGAGCCACCCATATTGGTATTTCTTCGTACCTGCACGCCGGATACTTTACCGGACAATTCATTGGCAATATTATCAGTTCGTACAACATTGAGGTCAGCTCCGGAAACAGACTGCGATGCATAACCCAGGGATTTCTTCTCCCTTGAAATGCCCATTGCAGTAACCACCACATCATCGAGTTTTGTGGCCTGCTCCACCAGTACAACAGTGTAGGACAGTTGATCTCCTAAAGTTATCCGCTGTGTTTCGTAGCCTACGGAAGAGATGATCAACACTGCTTTGGGTGCTGCGGAAATTCTGAAATTACCACTCTCATCAGTTTGTGTACCTGCAGTAGTTCCTTCCACTTTTACAGATGCACCTGCCAATGGCTTGCTGTTATCTTTTACTGTTCCCGTAACTACCCTGGTTTGCGCTGCCAGGCCCGTGCAGCAGAAGGAAAAAACAGTAAACAGAATTAAAAATGCTTTCATAATTTGTTTTGTTTTGGTTGACGACACAGTATTTATTTATGAAGGGATTCTCTAAAAAAATTAACGGTATAAGTGTGGGCTTGCAGTCGATTGATCAGAAAAAAACGAATTACTCAAAAGTTGCTTAACAAATTTATTCTTATTAGTTTCCTGTCCATAGCCGATTATTATCCTCTACTTGCTCAATCTTAACAGAAAAATGATGAGGGCATCATTCTCCTATCACAATTCGTGAATATCAGATCACATGCTTCCGTAAGCGTCTTAAGTATTATAATGACAACAGGCTGCCATCTTCACATCCGGAAGGGTTTTTCTCAGGCGCAATAAGTGTGTTGGGTTAACTGAAAACTTTTGGGTTAAAGTGAGTGGCGATTTACAAAAGCAGCAGCGACAAGTGTCACGGAAAAAATATGGCAGGCAATTATTGGTCAGCAGGCAGGCAAACAGATCAGCTCAAATAATAATCTGGCTGGTTTATTTTTGCTCATAAAATCTCCAGCTCGTTTTATAATTTTTGTCAGTAAGTGTATTGCCAAGGGTAGCTCTCACCATTTCCACCGGCATGGCATTCTCGTTCATAATGGCATCATGAAATTGTTTAAAGCTCATTTTGCCGCCATCGACATATTCTTTTTTCAGTGCAAAAAACTGGAGACCTCCGATCAGATAGGCCACCTGGTAGAGCGGGCTGTACCTGCCCACGAAAGATCTTCTTACCTCTCCTTCTGCATTTGCTCTTTCATGACCTACCCTGTCTACTAAAAAATCTATCGCCTGCTGTGGTGTCCACTTCCGGAGATGGTAGTTAAGAGAAAAAATAATCCGCGCACAACGATGCATGCGCCAGAATAACATGCCTATACGTTCTTCAGGCGTTTGCGCGAAACCTTTTTCGTACAGGAGCAGTTCCCAGTATAGAGCCCAGCCTTCTGACCAGAATGGCGTCCTGAATTCCGCCCGGTAAGATTTATGACGACTGTTCATGAAAAACTGAAGGTTATGACCAGGGATGAGTTCGTGTTGTACAGTGCCGCGGGAGAAATATGGATTATTACCACGCATGCTCATCATTTTGTCATCGGCTGCCATGGTGTTTGTTGGATAAGAAATGCTGATATCCCTTCCACCGGTGAAAAACGGATTTACGAGTTGCCGCTCCGGTGTCATCATAATCATTCCCCAGGTTTCTTCAGCAAGTGGCGGTATGGTAATAAGATCTCTTTTCTTTATGAAGCTGATGGCATCGTCATATAATTTCAAAATAAGTTCGGGTTGTTTGCCGGCTTCCACATAAGTATTTTTTACTTTTTCCAAAGCCTTCTTCCAATTGTCGCCAAAGCCCATTTCCCTGGATGCTTTCAACATCTCGCGGTCACAGAATTCAAATTCCTTGTTTGCGATTTCAATCAGCTGTTCGGGAGTATAGGGAATCATTTCCAGTTCAAGCTGTACAATCAGTTCGTCGCGACCTATCGGATATCCAACAATACCGCTTCCGTCGTCCTTCTGGGTGCTGGTGATTTTACCTTTTGCTATGATTTCTTTCGCATAAGTTTCCAGCGAAGTGTTAAGTACTTTATATGGTTCAGGAACCCACCATGTAAACAGAGGATCATAACCCATGTAGAAGTCGAAAAAGTTTTTTAATCTCGCCTGTAAGCTCTTTACGGCAGCATTTGCTGTTTCTGCTTCACGCATTTCAATTTCTCCAACAGATTTCAACCCCGATGATGAAATTTTCACATCTTTCAGAATCCTGTCAAGTAAGGCTGCTACCTGCTGACCCTCCATCGATTTGCCACGCCTGCGACTTTTTTCAATAGCATATATCGAATCGGCAAAAGGAATATATACAGTTATTTTTTTGTATTCAGCTTCTTCAATAGAAAGTGATTTTAATTCCTTTTCTATATCCCTTTTCAATAAAACATAGTCCACCTTGCCATAAATACTCAAACTGCTGAACGGAGATTTTTCCAGTGTCGCCAGGTAGGCGGTATTCACTTCAACCAGGCGCTTTCTTTGTTCGGGCGAGTTGATAACGGTGCTGTTGCCGCCCCTGGCATTAGGGTCCTGCCGAACGGGCGAATAAAAATCTTTGATAGCGCGGATATCCTGCCGGTATTGTATGATGATATCAGCTATTTCACTGGTTTGTTTATATAAATTTTTAATCTCGCCGGTTTGAGCATAAAGCGATACTGTATGACTCAGTAAAAAAAATAAAATACAGATACAGTAAGAGAAAATTGTCGGCTGAACTTTGGTGTGTCGAAAACTTATAGAAAAATTCATTTTGGATGAAATTTGCTTTGAGGCCATAACCAACGGCAAGATCAAATTTAACTATCTGTTGTTTTGGACAGTAGCCGGTAATTCTCCATTAATCAACAGAAATTAACTGGAAAGCCGGAGAGTCAGGAGTCGGGAGTCAATGTTCCTCAATTGCCCGTCCTTTCAAGGACAGGTTAAGGATTTTTTAATGCCCTTTATGCACATGTCATTGGCAAAAGCCCGCAGGTTCATTTGTCACCTCCGATATTTAGCAGTTTAGCGGGATTTATGTTAATCATTTGCCGGATATCATCGGCGGAGATTCCTTTTTCCATGAGCAGGCCGGCAAAGATTTTAATTCCATCCGGAGGTGTTGCATTCCCTGTTTGCCCGAGATCGCTGCTGAGTACGAAATTTTCAGCGCCAATTTTTTTTATGAGATCCGCCATTTGTTCAATACTGACATGTTTTGATTTTTGGAGAAATCCCAATGGCGCACTCGGGCCTGATAAAAAAGACAGATAGGTAAGCTCAAGCATTGCGTCCATTTGCACGAGCTGCTGCATCTGATTAAAGCTCAGACCGGGCTCGTCGGCCATAGCGTGTGTAATGAGAATATTTTTTACGCCTGCTTTTTTTGCCTCGCTGACAAGTATCATTATTTCAGCAGGTGACAAATGCCCGGTTGCCAATACGAGATTTTCTTTTGCAATAATCTGCAATACCTCTAATGTTGCCCCGGTGAGTTTGCCATTTTTGATTACCGAAATACCTTCTCCGGACTGCTTTACTATTTGCATATGAAAAGCCGCATCAAATGTGGGGAACCATACCAGTTTTCCATATTCCGGCGACATCCGGTGCATGGCGGATACGGCTTCCGGGTTAATACCACCTACCGCTTTGTTCAGCACCACTCCCCCATAAATTTTTATTTTCGGCATTAGGCTGTTGACCAGCACAGCCCTCCCTACAGTATTGCTCACATGATTTTTAATGACTATTGCCCTGAATCCTTTTCTTTCCGCGAGCTTCGCCACTTCAATGTCAGAAAGGCTCCTGTCAAAAATATCCGGGGAAGAATGAATATGCAGATCAATTGCTCCTTTCAGCAGTTCATCATCCGACTTAGGTGGAAACTGCTATACACAAATATTGCTTTTTGCAAGTAAAAGGAAACAGCAAAGAAAATGTATCCGGAAATTCTGCATCTGGTTTTGAATTTTAATCTGGTTAACGTTAAACGTTCAACGTTGAACGTTTAACGGCCGTTCCTCCCACTACATTTATGAGATTTCCGCTCAGAAATCCGGCAATATTCGCTGCTGTCATTTCCATAATTCTTTCCCTTGCTTCTTTACTCATCCAGGCATTGTGTGGGGTAATAATACAGTTAGCCGCCCTGAGTAACGGGTTCGTCGCCGAAGGTGGCTCCGCTGATAAAACATCGAGCGCCGCGCCGGCGATGACCTGATTATTGAGGGCGTCCGCGAGGTCCTGTTCATTAATCAACTGTCCTCTCGCCGTATTGATAAGATATGCATCAGGCTTCATTGTTGCCAATAGCTGTCTGTTTACAAACCCAATATTATCTGCACTGGTGGAACAATGAAGCGAAATAACATTGCTCTCACTGAAAACAGTTTCAAGACTCACGGGCGCACCTATAGCCGCATTTTTTTCAGTTCTGTTATGGTAAATAATTTTCATTCCCAATGTAGCCGCTATCCGCGCTGCGCGCTGGCCAATATTGCCAAACCCGACAACTCCGAATGTTTTGCCATCCAGTTCCTGTATCGGAGCAAGTGAATAACACCAGTCTGCAGCATGCTGCCAGTCGCCTTTTGCAGTTGAGCCGCTGTTGCGCCCCACATGGTTGGTAAGTTCCAGCAATAAAGCAAAAACATGTTGTGCAACCGATGCACTGCCATAACCAGGAACATTAGCCACTATGACACCTCTTTCGCCGGCTGCATCCACATCAATAACATTATATCCAGTTGCCAGTACTGCAATAAATTTAAGCCGGGGAAGATGCTCCAGCGTTTCTTTTTTAAAAGCCACTTTATTTGTGAGCACAATATCCGCATCAATACATCTTTCAATAATCATTTCAGGCGCTGTTCTGTCGTACAGAACCAATTCACCAAGCGCACTTATTTTCTCCCAGCTTAAATCGCCGCCATTTAAAGTAAATGCATCTGTTGCCACTATTTTCATAAACAGCTTCGGTTTTACTTGTTAAAAAAATCCGGATTTGCTGTAAGGCGTGTACCATCTTTTTTATACTGATCGATATACTGTGTGATCCTTTTTTGAGCGAGTTCCGGATCCTGGTTATTCAGATTGATATTCAGCAGGTCAATAAACCAGGGCAGTTTTATTTCACAATGCATGTATTGTTCAACAATTTCCTTTGAAATAGGCAGGCTGGTTGTTTTGGATGAATCAAAAACATCTTTGTTAGCAGCCTTAAGCAGCTTAGTATATTCCTCTTCCAGCAACTGATCGAATAACTGCATTGAAAAAACAGTTCCTGCTTTTATCCCTGTGGAAACATCATCCTTTGTTATGATTGCTTTTTTATGCACCCACTCCCACAATATGCTCAACCTGATTTCACCGGTAGCCATATCTTCCATCAGGTATAAAATATTATCATCCCCAAAAAAATCGGCAGGTTTCAATGCCGCAGCCTGCATGCCCTGCCCGAACGCATTTCCATACTGCAGGGCAACACTTAATAAATTCCGCGCACCGCGAATTGTTCTGTCTGCCGTATCAAGTGCAATAAGCCCCTGTGCATCTTCTGCTGTATATGTTAACGGTGGAAATTTCCTTCCCGTCTGGTTTAACTCTCCTGCTTTCTCCCACACCGGCCTTACAATACTCACCATTTTCCAATGTGCCACCCACTTACCACTTGCTCCATCGCGTTGTTCTCTTTCAGCCCCCGCCAACGCTTTCTTCATACCTGCCGCAACTCCCTCAGCAGAACCTACCGGAATATTGGGCTCCATACCACCTTGCCAGATAGCATAATTGCCATTGATATCCGGCGTATTTACGGCTCTTCTCACCCGGTCTTCATACTTCGCCATATAACCATAGGTCATAACAATTTCTTCTATATTCGGATTGATAAAATTTTCATCCCACCAGAGTGCATCAGAAACACTGTTGATATAATCCCACCGGCCGGTATTAAATCCAACAAAATGTTTTCCCAGCGCAGCACGGATCTCCATTAACTGAAAGGTTTCTTCAAGTTGCTCCACCAGCACATAAACCTTTATCGTTCCGGTTTCAAGATCTATTTCCTTTTCAAGCGCACTGATGATTTCATTCCACAAAGCCGCTTCTCCGGAGGTTTGAATTTTGGGTAGATACAATACAACAGAAGAACCTTTTTTTTGCAGCTCTTCGTAATTGTTTACTACATACAAAACAAGATCAACGATGGATGCGGCCATAGCTACGCCGCT
>JAATGW010000603.1 GCA_015654495.1 Chitinophagales bacterium | reverse complement strand
TTATCTTGATGAATTCTTCTTCCGTTTTAACAGGAGAAGCAATCTCAAAGGCATCTGGCACCAGCTTATTGAAATCATGCTGTCCCGGCAACCTTACTTCTATCAGCCGAAGGAGGCCTAAATGGTTAGTCGGGTGGTTGAGGCAACAACACGCTCACCTCCCCACCTCCTCAACAAATCCATATAACCTAAATCCACCTTCATCCAACTTCTCCTTAATCCGCTTACGCAAAACCCCCAACTCCAGGTCATTCATCCGCAATTTCTGAATGAGCTGCCAGGCCCTGTCAGCAAGCAGATCCGCGCGGTTGTTACTATCAGATCCTTCTGAGCTCATCCTGATAATTTCATTCATTAACGAATCTGTCCCTTCTTTCTGAGAAGCAATTGTTTTCAAAACCGGAATTTCAACTTTCTTTCTGGTGAAGCCGGGAGCGGTCACCTGTTTCAGATTGTTTACAAACATATCAGCTCCCGGGCGATCGCTTTTATTGACGACAAAAATATCCGCGACCTCCATCAATCCCGCTTTCATTGTCTGAATTTCATCGCCGCCTTCTGGTACCAGCACCACAATTGTCAGGTCGGCAAGTTTTGCAATATCAACTTCACTTTGTCCCACACCTACTGTCTCAACTATTACAAAATCGAAATCGCAGCAATTTATCAATAATAATATTTCTATAATCGCTGCATTCAATCCACCTAATGAGCCTCTGGTTGCAAATGAACGGATAAAAACATTTTCATTGTTATACCAATCACTCATTCTTATCCTGTCACCTAATAATGCTCCACGATGAAAGGCAGAAGATGGATCGATGCAGATGACAGCTATTTTTTGTTCTTGTTTTACAAACTCTCCAATCAGCGAATCAACCAAAGTACTTTTGCCGGCACCGGGAGATCCTGTTACACCGATAACCGGTTGGGGTTTTTCCGGAGGAAGCGCATGAAGAATATCCTCATAACCTTTTGATTCATTTTCAATAAGTGAAATGCATCGTGCAAGACTTTTCCTGTCTCCCGCAATTACACGTTCCAGCAACAATTCATGCATATCTGAGTTTATTAGGTTCGTTTCTATTCAGTTTCTCACCCGTTTTTTATTCAACATTGCCGCTTTCCGGTTGAATTGCAGGTCTGATTTTCTTTTGCAGCTGAAGCAACTTTGCATACTTTAGAAAAGTGAGGTTTGCAGTTTGCTTCGCGATAATATATCCGTTGAAACCATCTTTAAACCCTCCTGTTATAAAATAACTTCTGATAAACGCGACTGTCGGATTCCAGAAAAGATTGAATAGTACTGCCCTCCGGCCTTTATCAAACATGGCTCTTGCGGAAATGCTACTGAATTTGTTGAGCTGATTTACATAATCATCCATGGTATGGAATGTGTAATGCAGAATATCCCCATCAAGGCGACGCAATTTTATCCCTTTAAGAGGTATGAGTTTATCATGTGGATTTGTACCGCCCCATTCTGCCAGCCCCTTCTTTATCAGTCGCAGTTTCCGGTCAGGATACCATGTTCCATGAACAATCCATTGATCAATGAACCAGTTTCTCCGATTCATTTCATAACCATCTGCAGAAAAGCCAGTCTGCTTCTCTGACAAAATAGAATTTCTTAATTCAGGACTTAAGGCCTCGTCCCCGTCAAGAGAAAGAATATAATCATTGCCAGCTGCTGAAAGCGCAATATTTTTCTGTTCTATATATCCATGAAACTGCTGATACACTACACGTGCGCCATAACTCTCCGCTATCATTACTGTTTGATCAGCGGAGCCGGAATCAATTACAACTATTTCATCAGCAACATCTTTTACACTCGCTAAACAGCGTGCAATATTTTTTTCCTCATTTAATGTGATGATAACTACAGAGAGGCGATGCATAACTTGTTCCGAAGATAGGAAAACTGTGATTTTTACACTGCATCTGTGAAGCCGCTGTCTAATTCCAAAAAATTGGCTAACATTACAATAATGACCAATTTCATTCCCATCTTTCCATTGGCCATAGTGGTTTATCCGGGTGAAGATCTCAACCTGCACATCTTTGAACCCAGATACAAACAATTAATTTCAGAATGCATTACAACTAAAAAACCTTTTGGCATTCCGTCAATTATTAGCAATAAAGTTGGTGAACTCGGAACACTTGTTGAGTTGATTGAAGTAGTCAAGACTTATGAAAACGGCGAAATGGATATCCGCACTCATGGAATAAAAGTATTCAGGATCCTGGAAACAATTCCTGAAATACCGGATAAACTCTACAGCGGCGCAATTGTAAATTATCCGGAAAACGACGACAGAGGTAACAAAGACTTAATGCGTAAAGTGATTGAAGCCATCCGCGAATTGCATAAAATGTTGACTGTAACCAAAACATTTTCAAAAAAAGATGCAGATCTGAATGCATATGATATTGCACATCATGCCGGTCTTTCCATAGATGAAGAATACGAATTATTAGGTCTGATGAAAGAACTTCACCGGCAGGAATACCTTAGGCGTCACCTGCAAAAAGTTTTACCTGTAGTCGCACAAATGGAATCACTAAAAGAAAAAGTAAAGCTTAATGGTCATTTCCGAAATTTAAGCAGCTTCGAGTTTGATTTCGGTGACGAAAAATAATTTGACGGCTCTGAACTTTCCGGATATTTTGCAGCCGCAAAGGAAAAATATTCAAATTGATCAAAACCATCTGCTTCGACTTCGGTAATACAAGGCTGAAATATGCACTGTTTATTGACAGGCAGTTGCATGAAACAGAGGCTCTCGAAAATGACCAGCCGGAAACCATTGCTTCCCTGATTAAAAAGCATACTCCGGATAAATCCATCCTTTCTTCTGTAATAAATCATAATCCCGCAATTGAACAGATTCTGGAAGAAACTACCGTTTTTCACAAACTATCGCACAATACTATTCTTCCCTTTGTAGTACCGGTGGGAAAGCCTGAAACAATGGGAGCCGACCGTCTCGCGCTCGCCGCGGCAGCTGTACATTATTTTCCAGGAAAAAATAATCTCGTTGTAGGGCTCGGTACAGCAATTACTTACAATTTCATTAACCAATACAACCAGTTCCTGGGTGGCGGAATTTCACCCGGCTCCGATATGCGCTTTCGCTCCCTGCATGAGTAT
>JAATGW010000808.1 GCA_015654495.1 Chitinophagales bacterium | reverse complement strand
CGGCAGCAAAATTAAATGCACCAGAAATTTTCGATCTGTATACCGATCCTAAAGAAGAATATCCGGCAACATTAACACCCTATGGTTGGGTCGCAACACCGATGATGAAATTAATAGCTGAGTTTGAACAGAGCCTGAAAAAGTTTCCACCCATTGCACCGGGCACAGCCGATCCATACAGTCCTGTGGCACCTAAAAGAAAAAAATAAGGCGATCTGTGAAAGCGGATAGCAGGGAGTGAGTAGTTCAATACAGGCCGGTAAGACGGTACGACGGGAACGAATACACGGAGTTTTTTCTTTCTGTTTACTTTCCGGCTCTCCGACTTCCCGGCTATGTCTTTTCTCAGGAAACTATTACCAGCATACTATCAACTGACTCCCGACTCCCGACTCCCGACCCCAGACTCCAGACTCCCATCTCTGCTTCCTGCTTACTCCTGCCTGAATCAGCAAGAGCAAGAGCAAGAGCAAGAGAAAGAGAAAGAGGAAAGAAACAGAAACAGAGAGAACCCTCATTAAGCTTCCAAACACCGGCTGGTCCCCGCCTGCAGTCGGGTAAGCTATTGCCTGCTGCCTGCTGTCTTTCTCATAATCAGCTTTCATTTTCAGCCATCGATGCCACAATTTTTTTCCTGTGTTTTTTACCCCAGTCGATCATGCTCAGTATTACTGCTGAAAGGCTTTTACAATAAGCCGTACTTTGATACTTCACTTTCATACCGGAATCAGCATCTTCAATCCGGCGGATAAGACCATTCATTTCCAGTTCTTTCAATTCGCGGGAAAGCATACGCGTGCTAAGGCCGGAAATGCTGCGTTCTATTTCGCGGAAACGATTGTTGCCATTGCATATTGAATTAATGATCGGCAACTTCCACTTACCACCGATCACATAAATGGTATCCTGTAAAGCTCTTACTTCGTCTTTCTGGTTGCGTTCCATACAATTGGTATACTCTGTTATACTGGTTACAAAGTTATACCAATCTGCCGGTAATTTTGCAGTCTGAAATATCAAAGAAGTATGGCATACACAATATTCATTACAGGAACGAGCAGCGGATTGGGCAAGCTTACCGCAACCCATTTCGCAAAACAGGGATGGAACGTCGCAGCCACAATGCGCAGCCCTGAAAAAGAAAAAGAATTGACGGAATATAGTAATGTAAAAATTTTTAAGCTGGATGTAACTGATGTGCAGCAGGCGAAGCAGGCTGTGCAGGATGCTATTGACAGTTTCGGCCATATAGATGTGGTGGTAAACAATGCGGGCCTGGGCTCGTATGGTGCACTGGAACTTGCAAGCGAAGAAAATATAGACTGGCAATTTGCGGTGAATGTGAGAGGGCCGATTAATATCATCCGTGCCTTTCTGCCGCATTTCAGAGAAAGAGGCCATGGAAAATTCATCAATATCAGTTCATTTATGGGAATTACTACTGCAGTTCCGCTGGGGTCGCTGTATAATATGTCCAAGTTTGCACTTGAAGGATTGACCGAAGGGCTTTACTATGAATTGAAACCGCTTAACATTTCCCTTCACCTGATTGAACAGGGTGGTAGTTCAGGCAATAATTTTGTTGAAAATATCAGCTGGAATATTAACCCGGCAATAAAGGCTTATGATGATACTACAGCTAAGCTGAAACATTTATTTGCAAACGTAAATGGCAGCCAGCTGGATGACCCGATGCTGATTGTCGATACGATCAGTGACCTGGCAACGGGCCGGAATAATAAATTCCGCAATATCATTGGTGCTTCGGGTAACGCTCTCCTGCAAATGCGCAGCAGTATTCCCATTGAAAAATACCTGGAAAAAATGGCCGCGAATTTTGGTTTGTAATTTTACCGGATAGTGGATAACAACTCCTTTCGAAATAAATAGAATACTTTTGCATCCTGCCAGTCCGGTGGTTCTGCTTTCTCCGGTGAAAAAACATTCCCGGGGCGTGATTTCAACTTAAGAATTGTCATCCATTTCAATACCCCTTGTTGTTGTGTGTTATGTTAACCAACATTCCAAAACATATCGACGGTGCTAAGACACTATACATTTCAAAGTCTGACACAGGATTTGAAACTGTAATCGGATTGTTGAATTTTGCCACATCGCCAGTGCTTTAATGTTACCTGAAACAAATTTTAGCCTCTTGCAATTCAGAAAAACATTCCTATTTATTTTCATAGCTATCTGGACACATACGGCAGCGGGACAGCGGAACGCTGATACCACTCAGATACTGGATTCAAAAGAAAACAGGAACTATTCAGAAAATAATAAGTTATGGAAAGGCAGACAATTTACGGTCAGACAGGAACTGATGTTCAATGACAAAACCGTCATTGATGAAGAATATGTACAATTCCTGACTATTGAGTTTATTATTGAGCCAGATTTGAACATCAAGAGCCATTTTGATCTGGCTGCTGACAGTTCAATGATAAAATGCTTTTACCAGCGAATCGCAGTCTGGCATTGGGAAGATAGAAAAACAAAAATATCCGGGCATTTGAAGATTATATGGAAGACGAAACGCAATATTAAATTAGAGTTCAATTTAATCGTAACTGAATTGAATAAAGCTGTGTATGTTTATAAAGGAGTAAGAGAATTTAAGAAGTCAAAACTTCCTGAAAGCTTTAACTATTAACCGACGGCAACATTGCGATCAGCTTAAACTATATTATTCTCATTTTGAAGAATATTCTCATTTTGAAGAACAAAGGACTTACAATAACAGCACTCGTATTCTTCCTTCTGGTAAACACAACCTACTTTTGGGAAGGAAAGCTCGGGCTTTTTGCTTTTCCTGCCTTTTTTTGCTTTGGTTCTTATTTTTTTTATACTGGCCATTGCTCTATTACGCCAACTCTTTCTTGCTATCCGTGAAAAATTGACTGACAAACATCGTTTATTAACCATTGGGTTGTTGACGATAGTTGTATGTCTGACTTTCTTTTTTCCTCTCGGACTTATAAATTTTGACAGGATCAGCAGCGATGATTTATTGGTAGCTCAGCGGGAAGGAGCTGCCAACTGCATGACGACCTTTAAACTAAAAGACAATAAAACGTTCGTTGAAAAAAATATGTGTTTTGGTGTGACAGAGATTAGAGGCAACTATAAAATTGTTCGGGATACCATCTATTTTGAGAACGTAGAAGTGGGCAGACATGAAGACGGCTTTTATAAATTTGCCCTTATACGGCCATCAATATTTGATACTGACGCTAAGCGTTTTGACCTGGTAAGGTTTAAAGATTTCGATGACACGACCGGCCATGAATTGTGGATTATCAGGAATGAGCTGAACAAACCGTGTTATTAAAGCGAGACCGCTAAAACCGAAACCTCTTCCATCACAACAGATCACTGCCCGTCTTTTCAGATTCAAATTCGTATCATTGTAAACGTTGCCAACAGTGCTTTCGGGAGCTGCACTAACATGGAGGCACGAGCTGCACCAGGTCCTGAAACGTTGGGCTTCGTGTTAAAACATAAGAATTCACGAAAACTTATTACAATGAGAAAATTTGTGATCACAGCACTTTTGTTATTAATTTTTGTTTGCAGTTATTCACAAAATGAAAAAATTGAAAAGGAAATCCGGCAACTGGAAGAGAAACGAGTAGCAGCATTTCTTAAAAAAGATACGGCAGCTTTGCTCAGAATGTGGGCTCCCGACTATTTCGTAAATCGCCCCGCTGGTATTGTTTCAACGCGGGATAAAATATTGGAATTGGTCTTGACCGACACAATCTCCTTCACTAATATGAAATCGGAGGTAGAATATATCAGCGTTAAAAGCAATTTTGTGATTTCAATGGGCAACGAAACAATAACGCCCAGTGGTAATAATCCAAATGCTGGTAAAACATTAAAAAGACGATTTACTCATATATGGTCGAACGATAATGGTATCTGGAAATTGCTTGCAAGGCATGCCAATTTTGTGTGCCAATAATGCAAATAATACCTGGAAACTTTATTCTGACATAGACAGAACTAACACGACAGCCAAAAATCACAAACGCCTAACATTGGGCTTCTGCTGTGCTGACTGAATAATACAAAAACATCTACAAATTGCTTATCAGCAACAGCTCGGGCTGGACAAATAGCGGTATATCAGCGCTGCAGAAATTCATGATCATTACCGCCCTCGCTGCAGAAACCGAAACTTCTCCCATCACAAAAGCATATCTGACAACCACCGCAACTCATCAGGCCACACCTCCATTACATCAAACAAGCTCACCCGTTTCTGCGGAAGCTGCTAGCTTTCATTAATGAAGAAATTAATCACAGGTCAACAGGCCATTTGGAACAACGCCATTGTTTTGCTCAGGGTCTGGGCCGGCACAATTTTTATTTATCACGGCATATCGATCTTCCAGCAAACCAGCATGCAGAACTTTGCCGATTCTTTGCTGGCTGAAAATATTCCTTTGCCAATGCTGAGTGCATGGCTATGCAGAACGTCAGAATTTTTCGGGGGAGTTTTTCTTGTAATTGGTTTTCTGAAAAGACCTGCCTGTTTTTTTCTCATCATAGATATGGCGGTAGCAGCATTTGTTTGCCGGAAACGGCGAGCTGCTTCAAAATGGCCGGACACCGTTTATATTACTGGTCTGCTGCCTTACTATTCTTTTGGCTGAGCAGGATAAGCTAAGTGTCGACTGGCTTTTATTCCGGAACAAAAAAGAATCCGAACAATGAAAAATTGTCCCATCTGCCTATGTGCCTATATTTCCTTACGTAACCTATCTGACAATTAAACTTCCTTATGGACGTTAACAAACATACAAACTGCTTTTACATCCATATAAATCGTAATTCTTAGACAAATCCCAAATGAAAAAATCCTTATTTACAATTTTAATCCTCGCGGGCGTTCTTTTGTCCTGCAAAAAAGAGACAATCAACCAGGATCAGGACCAGGACCAGGCAGTTAACAGCTGGACTTTTAAGGCTCAAGGCAATACCTATAAAGGAGAACTTTGGGGGGATCCGTTACTCAACACTTTTCTGCAATCAAACAACAGGTATAATTTTGCGATGCTGGGTGTCGAGTTAAATTCCGGCAGGATTTTTAATATCGTAATGTCCCTTGCAGACACAACTTTTAGTACGAAAAATTATCAATCCGGCCTGTCAGAACCTGATTATGTGACTATGGGTTTTTATTTTTCAGAAGGAATTGCCGGCGAAGACATTTATAAATCAAGTAACCTCGACCCCGGGCCGGTGATGAATTATAATATCGAATCATATAATGCAACAACACGGGTATTAATAATGACTTTCCAGGGTAATGTGCACGGGCCGTCCGGGACTATTTTGCCGGTTACTGATGGGAAACTGACCTGCAAAGTCGATAAATTTTAGCGCGACTAAAGTGAACATTTGTTAACCGGATATTGCTGCAAGTATGGCTGGCCGGGATGACAATCGTCTATGATATGACACACAACTTCAGTCTGGACTGGACGAACAAATTTGATTTTCAAATTTTAACTTCTGTAAACTATTTTAATCACCAGTGGATTATCTGCAATCCGAATAGTAATACCCCTCTGCAAGCAATACCTGACCGTTAGCAGAGATAAATATGACAACTTATTGCTTTAACAATCATCGTTACACTGTGTGATTAGAGTCTATTAAATCCGACAGACGTTTTTCTACTGGAAAATTGGTTGTTTTTCTTTCCCGTTTGAATTCCGAATAAATCATGATTTACGTAAATTGATGCATGCATTTAGCGAGGTATCCAGCTCGTGTAAACGAAACCCATGAGACCTATGAGTTTCTGAATTCAGGGCCAAAAGCCACCATCAGGAAAGTTGTACAGTACACAGAAATAGGCCCTGGTATTTTTAATATTGGATTTGGCGATAGGGATGAGAACGAAAGGACAATAAAAGACAATATAAGATCTAATAATACCGATCGATTTCATGCAACACCATCCCGACGCGGTGCTTTTTGCAAAAGGGGAATCCCCGGCAAAAACCAGGTTGTATCAAATGGGCTTTAATGCTAACTGGCATGAAATTAACCGCTTGTTTATTGTGCAGGGCTTTGACAGGGGAGTTTGGGAAGATTTCGATCGGGAGAAAAATTATGAAGCATTTATTCTAAGGGCCAAATAAAATCGGTAAATTTGAACAACCAGCAAAATTGTATGCCTGCATCTGTTTTAAAAGATAATATCAATTAAGAGGTTGTTGTAAAAAAGAAAATGAGAAGCTACAACAATGAGCCGGTCTTTAAGAAAAAGGCCGAAAAAGCTGTTGCTTTTCTGAAGAAGCATGAGTTACCAAAAGCAGTTTCCAAAAAGAAAAAGTGAAGTATTGCCGGGGCGCAAATCTATTCTCCGAATCAAAGTAGTGTCAAGCTTTTTTTCCCTACGTAAAATAAAATTATCAGTGTAGGCTAATGTAGTTTGAGTGATTACATAATGTTTGTAAGCGTTTCCTGATCTGATTGCATGATAATCAAACCAGCTTATGCGTGCGCATGGCTTCCGTGAATTTTTTCCTTCACGTGGTGGTCTTACGCCCTTTAAGGGCTCGGATTCAAACCAATGATATTCTTCTATTATCTGACGCCCTGTCGGCTAAGAAAATCAATCCGGAGAGATACTGTGTATAAATTCTTTATTTTCCCTTTACAGTAATCAAATGATGAAGTAGAAGGTAAATTTTTTGACTATCACTGAACGTAATGCTTTTTAACCCTGAAGGGGCGCCAAACAATAGGACTTTAATTTCCCTTTACAGTAATCAAATGATGAAATAGAAGATAAATTTTTTGATATCATTGACGTTAGTTCTTCTTAGCCCTGAAGGGGCGTCAGACAATAGGACATACAAATATCCAAAGCTAAGCCCTTAAGGGGCGCCAGACCACAATGAACGATGCATTGTTTTAATATTATTCTATCAAAACGCCGGCGTAAAATCAACCCGCATATGTTTTGTGCCTGTTTTGAAAATATCTCAGAACATTAAAGACAAGTCAAAATCCAGAGATTCCCGGACAAATTTTAATAACTCTCATTATAAAACCTGGCGCCGTAACCAGGTCGTATGCACCTGATACGAAATTTGCTTATTTAAGGCATTACACGTATATTCGTCTGGAAATAATACGTATATGACAACTAAACTGACTTTAACCATAGAGCAGGAAGTTATCAAATCTGCAAAGCGGTATGCTCAGAAAAAAGGCCGCAGTCTCTCCGATTTGGTTGAAAACTATTTAAAAACGCTTTCAGGCAACGACAATAGCCGCTCAGAATTTTCTCCGAGAGTTAAAAGGCTGGTGGGTTCTGTAAAATTACCCGAGGGGTTTGAATACAAAGAGGAGTTGAAAAAAGCCGTTGAACAAAAATATCGCAGATGAAATATTTTTTCCTGGATACCAATGTAATTATCGACGTTCTTGCCAACAGGCAACCTTTTAGTGAATCTTCGGCCAGGTTGTTTGATCTGGCAGAAAAGGGCAGGATTGTATTGATGATGTCTGCCTTATCCTATTCAAACATTTATTATATCATTAAAAAGTCATGCACGCATAAAGAGATGATTTCTTTGCTCAGCGATCTTGAACATCTCACCGAAACTCTTGATGTAACTAAAGAAATCATTTCAAAATCCCTTTCGACAGAGTTCAAAGATTTTGAAGATTCAATTCAGTATAATACCGCATTATCGAATAAGAAGGTTGAAGCAATCATCACCAGAAATGTGAAGGATTATAAGGGCAGCAAGTTAACCGTGTTAACACCGGATGAAGTTTTAAGTGCGCTTTAATCAGGGGTAGCCAACATCATTTTAATATTATAGTAGCCTGGCTGACAAATGCGAAAAAATCAGTACGCGGAATAATATATTTCCCTTCTTCCTG
The DNA here is from genome assembly GCA_015654495.1 of Chitinophagales bacterium. GTDB lineage: Bacteria > Bacteroidota > Bacteroidia > Chitinophagales > Chitinophagaceae > Pollutibacter. The sequence goes on along the minus strand of JAATGW010000808.1, from coordinate 1,570 downwards.
CTGCTATGTCTAGGATCGGGTAGATGCGGTCAGACAATTAATCTGCATACCACCGAAAAATTCATCCCATCTATCTATGTTTGCCTATGTCTTCCTTAGGTGACCGAGGTGGTTCAGATTCCCTCAGCCGCAGGTTGTTTTTGAACCATTATAGCATATAACATTGGTCAATTTTAGTGACACCTGAAGCAGACAATTCCGACTGAATTTTCAACAACCTGAAAAAAAAATGATATAAAATTTGCGAAACCGAAAAGTTGCACATATGTTTGCAACCGACTAGTTGCGTATATAAATTTAAAGACGATGAGACGAGACATTTTTCAGGCAATAGCAGACCCGACAAGGCGGGCAATTATCGCCTTAATTGCATTACAGGCAATGACACCAAACGCTATTGCAGAAAATTTCAATACTACACGACAAGCCGTATCTAAACATTTACGCATTTTGACAGAATGCGAACTGGTAAAACAAGAACATCAAGGCAGAGAGATTTACTACTCCCTTGAAATAAACAAAATGAAAGAAATAGACAAGTGGTTAGAACAATACAGAAAAATCTGGGAAACCAGATTTAATCAACTTGACAATTTATTGGCAAAAATTAAAAAAAATAAAAAGTGAACAGTAATTTATTATTCAACTTTAAAGTTGACAAATCAACCAACACTGTATTAGTGGAGAAAGAATTTGATGCTGAACTTTCACTTGTTTGGGACGCATTTACAAAGAAAGAAATTCTTGACCAATGGTGGGCACCTAAGCCTTTCGAATCAAAAACGAAAGTAATGGAATTCAAAGTTGGTGGACGTAGATTTTATGCAATGGTTAGTCCTGAAGGGCAGGAGAATTGGCAACTTCAACAGTACACTTCTATCACTCCAAAAACGAACTTCAAATACTTTAGTGTCTTTGCAGACAAAGATGAAAACCCACATTTGCCGGGTTCAAATTGGGATTTTAATTTTAGTGAACAAAATGCCCGCCCGAATGACCCGGTCGGACGGGGCATAACAACAGTAAGCATTACTATTCATAACGAATCACAGGAACGTTTGCAAAAAATGATAGAAATGGGCTTCAAAGAAGGTTTCACTGTGACATTAAACGAATTGGCAAGCTTATTAAAAACTTTAAAGAGATAGAAAATGAACAAATTAATTTTTCCTGCAGCGATTGTTTTTTGTTTGATAATTTCCTGTTCAAATCCAAATCAGCCAGAAATCGCTGATAAAGCAATCAATCAAATCGTAATTGCGAATGACTCCAGTAAAAACCTTAAAAATAAAAATATGATTACTCAAAAAATTACACCCTATTTGTGGGTAGAGAAAGATGCCAAAGCTGTAGCAGATTACTACTTATCTATTTTTAAAGACGGTAAGCTGAAAGATTTTCGCAAGTTCGATAGTGACGAAAGTGGAAATGATGCAGGCATAGAAACAGCTGTAATTGAAATAGCAGGAATGGAGTTTAGTATATTAGCAGCAGGCCCACTATTCAAATTTAATGAAGCAGTTTCTTTTGTTATCAATACAAAAGACCAGGCTGAAACGGATTATTATTG
>JAATGW010000811.1 GCA_015654495.1 Chitinophagales bacterium | reverse complement strand
GTTTCTCCCTCACTGCATAAAACGCATTGTTATATAAATTAAGCAACACCCTGCCGATATCCTGTGGCACAACATTTACTTCACTGATCAAATCATCAAAGTCAGTTTTCAACTCTGCGTGAAATGCCGGATCTTTTGCTCTGAACCCATGGTATGCCAACCGAAGATATTCATCTGCCAGCGCGTTAATATCTGTCGGTTCCTTTATTCCTTTTGCAGATTGCGAATGCTGCAGCATTCCTTTTACAATCGCATCGGCACGTTTTCCATGATGATTGATTTTCTCCAGATTCTGTCTGATATCCGTCAGCAACTCTGCAACTGCAGGGCTGTTCTCTCCTGCCTGCTGCCTGCTGCCTTGCCCGCCGTAGCCTGCCAGGAGGGCTTCTGCCTCAACAATCAGTTCCCCGCTCACCTCCGAAAAATTATTGACGAAGTTCAAGGGGTTTTGAATTTCATGTGCAATACCTGCAGTAAGTTCACCCAGACTTGCCATTTTTTCGGCATGTATAAGCTGGGATTGAGCTGCCTTTAAATCACTCAATGATAAATTCAGTGCTTTCGTTCTTTGATCAACCTTCACTTCGAGTTTTTCATTGTCTCTGCGTAGTGTTCGCTCACGCCAATGGCTGAATGTGCGCAATGCTGCAAGAAAAAGCAGTGTATAAATTAAGTATGCCCACCAGGTATTCCACCAGGGTGGACTGATATGGATAAGCAGGGTTTTAACGGGGCCGATAAATTCATTGGCCGCATTGGAAGATTGCATCTGCAGCGTATATTTCCCAGGCGACAAACCATCGTAACGTATGGTATAATTTGCCGGACCATACTGCCAGTTATCATTGATCTCTTCAACCTTGTACCGGATATTGCTTCTCCCTTTTGAATAAAAATCCACAATACCGGTTTCAATCGTTATACTGTTCTGAAAATACCGGAGCGATAATTCCTGCAGATTATTGGCCCCCGTGGGAAGCAAAAACTGTTTTTGATTTACTTCCAGCGATTTTAAATAAATTGATGATGGCGTGTTGCTGTATCTGCCGGGCCTTATCCGCATAAAACCTTCCTGATCGCCCCCGCCACCCAGGTAAATATCGCCGTCGGCAGCCATAAACATATAAGCATTCGGGGAAAAATTCTGGGATTGAAAACCATCTTTTTCAGTTAAGGTGGAAAATACTTTTGTTTCTGTATTCAGCTGATGAATGGACCGGTCTGTATTGAACCAGATATTATTTTTTGAATCAATTAACAAACTAAAAATATCATGTTCGGGAAGCCCTTCTGAAGTTGAGTACTGGTCAATCACTTTGAATTCGCTGCTGTAATGGATCAGCTGCTTTAGTACTACCACCCAATAGCTCTGATCTTTGGGGTTATAGATTATTTCCCTCCATGGAACACTATCGAGTGGATTAGAACTTTTCACCCATGTATTATTCCGAAGGTTGTAGGTCAGGTTTCCTCTATCATCAGGTCCTTTTAAAAACATAAAGCGGTCATTAGCCAGCTTCAGTTCAAATCGGTTACCTGGTTCAATGGGAAAAGAAAAACTTTCATGAGCTATCGTGGAATCACCACTCACAAGAAATATATGTTGCCTATCGTTTTCAACGACACTGAACATTAATCCATCTTTAAACTCAGTGACTCCCGCCAGGTTCCATCCCGGAGTGAGAATCTCCTGATCATCCGATCCTTTTAAAGTCAACGGTAACCCGCCATTTGTTTTCATATCCAGGACCCATGTCCCTTTGGAAAAACCAAATAAAAAAGATTTCCTGCTGATTGTATCAATCAATAATGGAATGATCGGCTCGTGATGCAAAGCAGGTGGGAGATCTTTTTCCGGAATTAACCGGAAGGTATCGGTATGGGTATCAAATATTCTGTGGATCCCATCAACAGATCCGATCCATACTTTACCCTGGCCTGCATTCTTAAAATTATAAATTGTGCCAATGCCATAACCATGAGTTGCAGACGGATTCGTTTTGTAGTGTTTAAAGGCCGGTGAAAAAGGAAGGATCTGATAAAGCCCTTTTCCAAGCCAGAAACCTGACCAGATTATGCCATCCCTATCGCAATATAAAACTGCATTATTTTCGGAAATCTCTTTCTGTAAAGTTGATCCTTCTGAAAAGGGGTATGTTACAGATTTGTCCGAAGGATCATAGATGACTACACCTTTCGGTATTGTCGCCAACCATACCCGACCTGCTGTATCCAGAGTAATACCGAGCCATCGGTTATAATCTTTTGCAGTAAAGAAATCATTCAAGGCACCGATAAAATGAAATTTTTTATCAGCGAGCGTAAACTGCATCAATCCTTCCGCACTATTTATCCAAAGGGAATTCCTTTCCCGATCATAACGCATAGCCTCAGCCGAATGTTCATGCCCTGGAATATTTTTATAACATTTCCAGTCATAATAATTCTTTTCACCCGTAGCAATTGAAATCTGCAGGAGTCCATTACCATGCCAGCCATTATTATCGCGCCGTGTCCTTAGTATCCACAGGCTTTTTGTTTTTTCATCATAGATAGTTGAAAACAGTTGTAAGCCTTCACCAACCGAATCGGCAGGCGTTAACGTAGCGATGGATTTTTTTTCGAAACTATTTGTATTGATTGTAATTATGGGACCTGACTCATCGAAACAGAAGAGTTCATTCTTTGTAGCCCAAAATGGAAAAGCTTTTAGAAAACGGGTAAATGTATCGGCATTATTGTCATAACGGTATAATCCTCTGTTTGTACCGACCCATATATTATGCAAACTATCTTCAACCATCCCGAAGCTCGTATTTTCGGCATTGATCGTCCCTGGTTTTTGTGGGTCGTAATAATAATTCCTGAATTCACTGCCATCAAACCGGCTTAATCCTCCCTGTGTTCCCATCCATAAAAATCCATCCCGGTCTTTCAGAATATTATAAACGCAAGCCTGCGATAAACCATCCTGGATGCCCCAATATACCGCTCTGAATTTTTCCTGCGCATGGGCATCCCTGGTGAACAGGGTGAAAAATAAAAAGAAAAGCAGTCGGTTCAGCATAACATAGATAGTTTAATTGTATCGCGGGATTTCTTTCTTTCTATATTATCTATGTGTCTGCTTGTCCGCCGTAGTGAAACGTAGGTGGATGTGGTTCAAAAAGGCGCCGTGATTTGAACCACATAGACACATAGGAAACATAGAGAATACAACATAGTAAACCTTCAATAACCAGGGTTCTGTTTTAATTTAGGGATACCGTCTGCACCGGCACTAAGATCAAACTGTTTCTGCGGTATCGGGAAATATTCGTGAACGCCTTTTTTGAATTGTGCTCCCGCCAGGTAAGTTCTGATTGTCTTTTCTTTTTCCAGGTATTTATTGATCTCCTGGTATGCGATACCCCATCTCACGAGGTCGAAAAACCGATGACCCTCCATACCCATTTCGAGCATACGTTCGAAACGGATGGCTTTCAATGCAAATTCTTTGCTGATCCAATCCGCGCTCTGATATGATCCAACTTTATAATTGGCTGCATAGGGTGCAAAAGCTCCTGAATTACTTTGTACCCAGACTGAAGGATCGGCAGCCCTGGACCGGACTCTGTTTACATATTCCATAGATTTTCCGAGGTTGCCTGATTCGGCCTCTGCTTCGGCTAACCATAACAGTACGTCTGCAAAACGAATAAGATTTACGTTCAATGCAGTTGATCCGGTCGTCCAGAAATTCGCATCTGATAAATGCCCCTGTTGTGATTTTTTATAACTGTTCTTTATTGGACTATAAGGCCCGAAACCCATGTTGATATCCCTGATCCAATCCTTGCCGGGATGATTGCCCCAATCGAGATAAGGTATTCCTCTCCTTCCAATTGTAAAGTCAATTCTCGGATCAAGCGAACCTGTATATGGGATGAACGGATCGGAAGAGTTTAGTCCCTGGTCATTTTTCACGTCTGTTTCATTGAAATGATCCAGATCGGGCAAACCATTTGCAGGGTCTGTTTTGAAATGATTAACGAGGTATTGGCTAGGCTGAAAAAAACCGCAACATTGCCCGGGCGCGGAAAAATTGTTTGGAAAATTCAACACATCGCCGATGTTTCCATTGGTTCCATATGCGCGGTCATTCACTGAATTCTGAACTGCAAAAACAGATTCGGAACTATTCTTTGTTGCCGGATTAAAGTTGTCTGCATACATTGGTAATAATGCATATGTTAAACCTCCCGCAGTAATACCGTTATTGATCAGATCTTCTAAAAGTGATTTTGCCAGTATATATTTATTCTGATCAATTCTTCCCTGGAACATGAGTGCCTTTGCGAGGAAAGCCTCGGCTGCATATTTATTCGCTCTTCCAACAGCTGGCATTATTCCGGGCAAATTCATCATCGCAAATCTGAAATCATTTTCAATCGCGCCCCAGATCAATGTATCATTCGGTAAAAAATAATTTTCATTTTCATAGGTAACTGTTTCATCAACATAGGGAACCTTATTCCACATCTTAATCGCTTCGAAATGGAAAAACCCCCGGAGAAACCTGGCTTCTGCAGTGATGCGTTGCTGATCCTGGGCACTGATACCGGTTGCTTTTTTCATCACCCTCAGAACAGTATTGGCCCGCTGAACCCCGCCATATACTGCTGACCATTTCCTATCCATATATGGGTTTTGCGGAGTACTCTGCCAGGTCTCTATCTGTAATATTTCCCTTTGGTCATCACTGATCAACTCAGACCCTTTATAAGCTTCACTTCCGGATATGCTTCCATAGATCCAGTTAGAAGCCGAACTATGCCAGGTTTCAAAATCGGGTCCGGGAACTGTTCCCAATCCGGCACCGTCCAATAGCGAATATGCACCAATCAACAATCCCTCTACACCTTTCAGGTTGGTCACCTTTGATTCATCAATTAATCCCAGTGCCGGTTGATCCAGGTTTTTTTTACAGTTTGACAAAAAAAGATGCAACAGGCACAGTATCGCTACTCTTTGAAACATTTTCATATCACCCGCTTTTTTTGACATCATTGAATAAAGGTTAGAATCCGAGGTTGACACCAAACAGAAACTGCTTTTGATTATTAGGAAAATTTCCATTGTCAATACCAAAAAAGGAATTCGTGACAAAAGGATCATTTAATGCGATTCCGCCAGATCTGGAGAGTTCCGGGTCCAATCCTTTGTACCCGGTGACAGTAAATAAATTGACGACCTGCACATAAATCCTCAGTCTATCAGTTTTTATCCTGTCCAGTAATTTCTTTTGAAAATTATATCCCAGTATAAGTGATTTGTTGCGGAGATATGAGCCATCTTCAAGTGCATATGAAGTCTGTTCGGCCTTATTGGAGAAATTGTACGAACGTTCCATTATTGGCGCTGTTGCATTCTTGTGATCCGGAGTCCAGGAATCGTAAAGTGTTGTTTTGGTTCCTATATCCGAGGGTGAAATCTCAAGATCCCGCCTTACTATATTCAACACATCGTTTCCGATTGAACTGTAGAAAAAAGTAGAAAAATCAAAACCTTTATAACTGAGCCCGATATTGAGTCCCAGAGTGAATTCAGGATGTGGATTTCCGAAATGAATACGATCTGCTTCATTGATTTTCCCATCGGGCGTGCCTGTTAATTTTCCGTTGGAGTCACGGCCATTGGTATCTGCAAATTTAAACCTGCCCGGTGCGGCAGCAGGTTGTACCGGAGATTTATTTACATCAGCATCATCTTCAAAAAAGCCGATTATTTTATATCCGAAAAAAGAACTGATTGGGTAACCGACTTCATTTTTTACTAAATCATATGCGTCAAAGAAAAAAGGAATTTCATTCAGTTTGATTATTTTGTTTTTATAGTGCGTAAATGTGGCCAGGATATCCCAATTCAGGTTTTTTGAAAAATTTCCTTTTGATCCGATAGCCAGATCAAATCCTTTATTTCTGATATTACCAACATTTACATTTGGAGCGATGATATCGCCGAGAAGCGCCGGCAAACTAACCGGGAAGAGCAGGCCTTTTGTTCCCTTTGTATACCAGTCAGCAGCAATCGTAAGTTTTCCATTCCATAGAACAGCATCCAGGCCAATATTGGTTACTATATCTTCCTGCCAGCTTGTTCTGGGGTTGCCTATTCTCACCATTCGGTATCCCCGCTGAATATTACCTGAGCTGATCCCATTGATATCATAAAAGGCGTCGTAAACACTTCCACCATATAATGTGTATTGATTGGCAGGATCGGTATTTCCATAGAATCCGGTCTTACCCCAGCTCCCTCTCAATTTCAATTCATATAACCAGGTGGAGTTTTTTAAAAAATTTTCTTCTGTAAGTCTCCAGGCAGCTGATACAGATGGAAACCATCCATACCTGTTTTCAGGGCCGAATACCGAAGAGCCATCATTCCTGATATTGAAAGAAAAATAGTACTTCTCCTTAAATGAATAATCTATTTTGCTGAACCAGGAAAATAACCTGGAATCCGATGCAAAACTATAATTGTCCCTGGTACCCGGATCTCCGTTCGAAAGAAACCAGTAATCAGGATCGGAGTATGCAAGATCGGAGGCACTGCCACCCGTTTCCCGGTTGTATTTTTTGATACTCTCTGTTCCAATAAAAGCTTTAACACTGTGTTCTCCAAACTTTTTTGAAAAGTTTACAGTAGTCGTCCAGGTTCCGGATGATGCATAGCCCGAGCTTTCGTTCAATGTATTTGGATATCCTGAATTAGGATAATTATAACTGGCATTCCGTAAACTATAGTTATAGTAATTCGCAAATGTTCCGCCAAAACTGGTTCTTGCGGTAAAATATTTAAGAAAATCTAATTCCAGGAAGGCATTCCCAATTGCCTGCCATTTTTTTGTTTTGTTATCTTTTGCATTATACCTCGAGCCCACGGGGTTATCGCTGGCAGCTATTGAATTGTTATTCCCAAGTGGATTCCACTCGCCAAAAATATCATATAACGGTTGGGCTGGATCTGATATCAATGCCCGGTTAGCGTCACTGTTATATTGCCCTCCCGTTACAGATTTGCCCGATTGAGGATTTTCGGAATAACTCAGCTGCAGGTTTTCTCCGATCCGGAATTTATTCCTGTAATTATATTCAGTATTCACCCTGGCGGTGAATCTTTTCAGAAAAGTATTCAGCAAGGTCCCCTGCTGATCAAGGTAACCGAAAGAAAAAAGGTAGAGATTTTTTTCACTACCG
>JAATGW010000434.1 GCA_015654495.1 Chitinophagales bacterium | reverse complement strand
CATGAACGGTTCTTTCGGAGTAAACTGATAATGAACCAACCGCCCGATAACTATAACTGCCGAGTACATCAGCAGGTGATAAAGCGTAAACAAGGCGAATTTTTTCTGATAGAATAGTCTTGGTATCAGAAAAAGTGCATTGAAATAAAAAATGAATACCCATTGAACAAAACGGATTACATAGGCAGCAAGGAAGTTAGGGTCCCTGAACCTGTTCTGCTCATGTTCATTATTGGGTCCGCGTAACAGGAATGGCAGCGAAAAAATGAATAACCACACAATCACATGCAGCAAAACCGTAAACCATTTCTTGTTATACCATGGAGATTCCATTGCGGAAAATTACAAGGAATTCGCATTGCGGCATTGTAATAGGGAAAATGTTGCGACGAACAGGAGAATAGCTGCGCCGTATGAACCTCTGTTCAGTGCTTACGGACGACCCATGGAGCAACTGGATTCTGCATTTGCCATAATCCCGACTTCGCTTTTCTCGCTTTTATTTCAAGGTTGGCAAGCACAGCGTCTTTTGAATATTTTTTGAAATGCCAGGCCAGGCCTTCACCAACCAGACAGTAGGAGATGTCTATGTTCCGACTGTTCACAACGTCCGCAATCCATCGCCCATAGCGGTCTTTCCTGAATAACGTAACGGTTAGGGGACCTGATTTGCAGAGTTCGCCAAGTCGTTTTTTGCTCAGCTGATAAAAATCCTGGCCTCTTTCAGGAGCGTCGATCCCGTTTAGGCGTATACGGTAGGTGTTCAGGGAATCCCGCGCTTCAAAAGTATCCCCGTCAATTATTCTTGTAGCAAATAAGAATTTAACCGCCTTTACCGGACTGCTGATAAAGTTGGCCGATGCACAAAAAAAGCTTGCAGCTAATAAAAGCAATACCTGAATCCGAATTTTCATGAGCGATAATTCCCTGCACCAGATGATTAAGAATATTCCAAACAGAAGAATGAGAAACTTCCGGACCTTAGGCTTTATTACTACAGAAACAGAAATTGGGAAACGATTAACTTAATGATTACCTGTTTCAAGATAGTAGAATACTATCGAATAAGAAGGATTCTATGAAAATACCTGAAAGTTCATGAAGGGCTTATTTTTTGGCCAGATCAGCAACGGTTTTTTTCTCAAGAATTTTCAGGCTGGCATCTCTAACCAGCAGCATGGTATCATGCAGACCGCAGTTTTTTTCATCGCAGTTGCGGCATCTTTCATAAAAATAAAGACTGACACAGGGCAGCATCGCTATAGGTCCGTCAATCTTTCTGATAATTCTCGCAAGTGGTATTTTCGCAGGTGGAAGTTTCAGAAAATAGCCGCCGCCTTTTCCTTTTTTGCTGTCGAGGATGCCATCGTTTTTGAGTTCGAGCAGGATATTTTCCAGGAATTTGAGTGGAATGTTTTTCTTTTTGGCAATTTCAGCAATCAGGATGGGGCCATCTTCCTGGTGTTCAGCGATATACATCAGGGCCTTGAAAGCATATTGGGTCTTCTTATTCAGCATGAAAAAAAGTAATATTATCGGGCAATTTACAATTTTATATGTTACCAATCATTCCGGTGGACTAATCCTGGTTTGAAAAACCAAGTACATCCTGCATGCTGAATATGCCTTTATTGTCAGCAAGATACTCAGCAGCCAGCACGGCTCCGAAAGCAAAACCATTCCGGCTGTGAGCCGTATGGATAATTTCAATATCATCGATTACGGAATGATACTTCACGTGGTGAATTCCCGGAGCCGGATCGATTCGGTCACTCATTACTGATAGCTCAGTGGGATTATCAGCAGGCCGGTTTACCCAGCTTGTTTTTGACCTGATGCGTTCCATCACCTGTTCTGCCAATGTAATTGCAGTACCGCTAGGCGCATCTTTTTTCTGTGTATGGTGGATTTCTCTCAAGCTCACATCATATTCAGGATGCGAAACCATCAGATCTGCAAGTTTGCGATTCAGTTCAAAAAAAATATTGACTCCCACACTGAAATTACTTGCATAAAGAAAACTTCCATTCAATTCTGTACATAATTCGATGATCTCGCCATATTGATGAAGCCATCCGGTGGATCCGCAAACAACCGGAACTCCGTGCTTCAGACATTTCTCTACATTTTCAAATGCGCTGTGCGGACCGGTGAATTCGATTGCCACATCTGCATATTCAGGCTTCAGCTGTTCCCAGGCTGATGGGTTGTCGAGATCGATCCGTAAAACTATCTGATGGCCTCTTGACAATGCAACCGATTCAATTGTTTTACCCATTTTTCCATAGCCTATCAGCGCAATATTCATATAGAAATGATTGATTAAAAAAGATGCTGAAAGTTAAAAATAATCCGGCTCAACGTGAAACCGATCTGCTTCCGGAATTGTTTTTTCCGATATTCAGAACAATACTGAGGCCGTTTGTATTAGCCATTGGGGAATATCCGGGATTAATGCGAATGCTGAGATCATCACTTACGTTGAAATCCCTGAGGTGTCCGTCAACTGCGGCATCTACTACATTCAAACCCCAAAGCAACAAAAAAGCTATCACAGAATAATCTACATTTCTTCTGAAATCATTCCTGTATATCCTTAGAGATTCTGTTGAAAGTGGCTTTAGCTGGGGGTCGATATTGTCAAAATTAGCGGAATCCTTTGTAACCCTAACGGTATAGGCAAACCGTGTTTTATTGTACCATTTGAGGTTATAGGTGAATGTTGCTACAGGCACTGCAAGTGCACCATATACTATCGGAATTTTCCAGTATTTCTTATTGTAAGCCTGACCCCAACCCGGTATCAGCGCTGAACGCAATGCGGCTTTTGAAGCCGGGGAACGCTGTTTGACCGTATCCGCTTTTTTTGCAGTTACTGAAGTATCGCTGATCAGTATAATGGTATCTTTCCCTTTCTTCGCTGAAGCGCTGTCAAGAGTACTAACAACTACGGAATCTGGCTTCACAACCTGTGCATTTGCATAATCAGGCCGGGCCGCTAAAAAAAATATCAGTGAAAAAAAATAACCGGGAAATTTTCTGAACATGATCAGTTGACTGTTACCTGCATCTTTTCCAGGAGAGCGTTCAGTTCCTCCAGTGAATAGTATTCAAAAAGAATCTGCCCATGCCCTTTTTTCTGGTGAACGAGTTTTACCCTTGTGTTGAAATGTGATGCTAAATTATCTTCTATTTTCCTGAAAGCCGGCGCCTGGCCTGCTTTTACGGTTTTTTTAACAGCCTTTCCATCCTGATAAAGTTTTCTCACCAATTGTTCCGTTTGGCGAACAGAGAGGTTTTTCCCGGTGATTTCGTGGAAAACATAGAGCTGCTTATCAACTTCATCAACACTAATGATAGCCCTTGCATGCCCCATGCTGATAGT
>JAATGW010000368.1 GCA_015654495.1 Chitinophagales bacterium | reverse complement strand
TGAAAGTAAAATGTTTGGCAATTACGAGTTCAGCGAAAACATTTCCCGTCATTCGGTAATTTTTGGATTTCTTATTGTAAAAATCCAGTGTCGCCTGTGGGTTATAGTTTGCACCGTCGCCAAGGTCATAGTCGGAAGGATCACCATAGCTGCCATCTTCATAATATACCGGAACAATGGGTGCAGCAGTATATAATTCACGGAATATACCACCTGGAATATCTTTCGATTTACTGGCCATCCCTGTAATAGTATAACCAATTTTCAATGGATTGAAAATCTGGAAATCATTCTGCAGGCGAACAGTAAAACGATCGTAACTATTTGTTTTTACAATACCATCCTGGTGAAAATAACCAAGTGATAAGCTGTAGGTGGACCGCTCAGAGCCACCGCTGACAGAAATCTGGTGATTGGTAATGAGTGCATCGCGCAGCACCTGCCCGTACCAGTCAGTGCCCGCACCAAATTGTGCCGGATCAAGATTAGTATTTCCACGAAGTTCATTGATCAAAGTAGCATACTGACTACCATCCGCCATTTTAATCTGATTAGTCGGATGCTGATAACCTACCATACCAGTATAGGTGACCACTGCCCTTCCGCGTCTTCCTTTTTTTGTTGTGATCAGCACAACACCATTTGCAGCGCGAACACCATAGATAGATTCGCTGGATGCATCTTTTAAAATGCTGAGATTTTCAATATCACCAGGATTCAGGAAACTAATATCATCATACCATACGCCATCAACAACATATAAAGGTGTTTGGGATCCATAAAGTGTACCGACACCACGGATACGGATATCCGGCGATGCGCCGGGTGCACCGGAGTTGGTAATCTGAACACCGGCAACTTTACCCTGTAATGAACTGATCGGATTCGGAGCGGGCTGTTTAGCGAGCTCCTCACCTTTTACATTAGCAACGGATCCTGTTACATCCACTTTTCGTTGTGTGCCATAACCAACAACTACCACCTGCGCAAGTTCACTTGTAGCAGGTTGCAGACTGATGTCGATACTGGTTCTGTTATTCACAGGAACTTCTCTTGTTTCCATTCCCACATAAGAAAAAACAAGGGTTGCGTTTTCTGGTGCCGTGATTGTAAAGTTTCCGGTACTATTAGTGGAAGTAGCATTTGCCGTTCCTTTAATCGTTACAGTTACTCCGGAAAGTCCTTCACCGGAAGCATTGGTAACACGGCCGTTAACGGTGACGTCAGCAAGCAGGTTACCACTGGTTTTCAGTACCACGAGGTTATTTGCCATGAGCTGGTAAGAGAGTCCTGTTCTTGAGAGAATCCGCTGAACTACTGAAAGTACTTCTTCTTCATTCGCTTCAACAGAGATACGAGGCGCTTCACTCACCAGTTTTTCGTTGTACAGAAAGCGGAAGCTGCTTTTCTTTTCGATACTGCTTAAAGCTTTTTTAAGCGTCACCGATTCCAGGCGCAGCGTAATCCTGGATTGAGAAAAACCCTCTGCTGATACGTGCAAACAGGAAATCAGCAAAAGAGCAATCGTAAGTTTCATAACCAGGAAGAATTGTGATAGTAATGCAGGTCTTGGTATGACAAGTAGATTTCGAAATTTTTTCATACTTTGTCTTTAGAGGTGAATAATTGGGTAATCCCGCACTTAAGTGTGCGGGTGTCGAAACTGCCTGATCGCCTGGCGGGGAATGTTGCAGCATGCCCCGCTTTTGTTTTATTAGTGGCTAACTACTGTTTTGCATTGTCATTTGGGGCTCGTTTGAGGTTATTGGGTTTATTATTATTTAAAGACTTCAACAACATTGTTCTGAATTCTGAAATGAAATCCACCACTTGTAATGCTAAGTGCTTCGAGAGCCTGTTGTACGGTTTCATTTGTAAAACTTCCCGAAAACCGCTGCTTTGTTAAGGATTCATCCCTGAAATGAAAATCAAGCCCATACCAGCGCTTCATTTTCGATGCCAGATCATCAAATGCTTCATTTTCGAAAGCAAGCATATTATCAACCCACGCAGTTTCAATCACCACGCTGGTATCACTTTTACTGTGCGTCATTTTATCAAGCGCGTACAGGGGAACAGTTTTCTTTTCGTCCCTGTTTCTCCACATATTTTCTTCCACAGTCTCCTGTATGCCATCGTTTTTCACAACCAGCTTTTCGGTTGGTTTCAGAATAATCGTTTCACCAGGTCTGTTCAATATTCTTATTTCCACTTTGCCACGTACAAGACTTGTTTCCGTTTGCTTATCGCCAGGATAGGATTTAACATTGAACGCTGTGCCTAATACCCTGATTTCAACTTGTTGAGTATGAATGATGAAAGGCAGGTCTGCATTGTGTACCACATCGAAATAAGCTTCTCCGCTCAGATCAACCTGACGGCTGCCTGTCCCAAAAGCTTTGCTGTATCCGAGTTTACTTCCTGCGTTGAGCCAAACCTGTGAGCCATCGGGAAGTGTGATTTTTGACCTGGAACCATTGCGGGTGCTGATTTCATTTTTTTCAGTCTGCACAATTTGTGTTTCATCAACTGACCCTGAGCTTCTGACATTGATTAAATAAAATGCAAAAGCAAGAACGATTATAAATGCTGCGACAGAACTAATCCACCAACCCCGGCTCTTTTTCCGAACCGGGACAGATCGCTCAAACTCTTCACTCTCCGTGGATTTATCATCATTTAATATGCCCGCTTCTTTCATTCGTTTTTCATGGCGGCTATATGCTTCATTGCCATTGGCATTTTGTTTCACGGCCAAATTCCAGATATCACTGATATTCTGCAATGCATAATGCAGATCAGGATCTTCCTTAAGCAGCATTTCAAGCTCACGGATTTCTTCCGGTGAAGCTTCACCAGCCATTTTTTTTGCCGCTAATTGCCAGACCCTGTTATTGTCCATTTGTGTTTGCTGTTACCAATACATAGGACAACAGGTAAAGCGCTTTACCCCTATAGAATTCTTAAAATAATTTTATCGTGCAGATGAAATGGTGGAATGGATATCAAATCTGATTGCCTGACCCAGCCGGGAAAGAGCTGTAGTCATTTGATTTTCAACTGTTTTTATGGAGACTTGCAGGAGATCAGCCACTTCTTTATAGCGAAGGCCGTCTTCTTTGATGAGTTTAAAAATAAGCTGGCAACGTGGTGGTAGCTCACGTATGGCAGTATGAATACGACGCATCATTTCTTCGGTGATCAGCAATTGTTCAGGATCGAAATAAACGCTTTGCAACTGAACCCGATAGTTGTCTGCCTGCAAAGCGGGCTTATTTTGTTTCCGCAGGTAATTTAGCGCTGTATTTTTTGTGGAAACGAAAAGATATAATTTCAGATTCTTTATCCTTAATAGCCCGGCCCTTTTCTTCCATACCTTAATAAATACATCTGAAACTGCTTCTTCCGCCTGTTCACCAGATTTCAGATATGTAATTGCAAACTGGTAAAGTGAATCGAAATAGGCTTCATACAGTAACCTGTATGCCTGCTGATCACTGTGAAGCGCAATGCGTGAAAGGACCTGCGAATATTCGAAGGGAGTGTTCATTACATGCAATCGTCTATGATACAATTTTACAACAAGTTCAGATTATGAGACAAACTAATTTGGAGGATTGATGCTTCAGAAATAAAAAGCTCTTGTATTCGTTGGAAAATTATTTGAGTTAAACGTTTAACGTTGAACATTTGTTGTAAATCAGATTTCAGCAATTGAAGACAGTTGCTCTACTACTGAATTTTGAAATATTTCTATAAAACCGATTTCAAAGTTCAAAAAAAATAAACACTTTCCATGTGTTCATTTTTTAAAATCAACAGATGCCGGGCTTCTGACTTCATTACCTTTTTGACCAGTGAGCCCGTCGCCCAGGGTTTTCCTGTATTTGTCCGCTATCAATCCGAGCTCAGTTGCGATCTCAGGATAAACTGAAATCAGGTTGCGGTCTTCTCCCGGATCAGTATATAAATTATAAAGACCAGCCTCCACTTTCACAGATCCATATTTTCCCGGAAATCCATCTGCACCTATTGTAGCCGGAGAATTATAAGTTTGTGACGTGCAAGGGAAGCTAAGTTTCCATCCATCTTTCCGGATTGCTTTCAGATTATTAAAATCATAGTAATACACAAGTTCATGACGTGTTACAACAGTATCATTTCCATCCAGCAATTTTCTGAAACTTATACCATCAATTTTTTTCTTTGGAAGATCGGCTCCGCAATAATCTGCGATTGTAGGTAGCAGATCAATTTGCGATAACAGGTTGTTATTTACTTTGCCTCCATTTATTTTTCCCTTCCAGCTAATGATGCAGGGAACTTTGAGTCCGCCATCCCAGGCTGTACCTTTTCCTTCGCGCAAGCCTGATGTATTTCCGGCATGGTTTCCAAAAATCAACCATGGCCCATTATCACTGGTAAAAACAACCATTGTATTTTCAAGTAATTTATTTTCACGAAGCGCCTGCATTATCTTTCCCACGGACCAATCCACTTCTTCCATTACATCTCCAAATAAGCCGGCCCTGCTTTTTCCACGAAAGTCCGGCGATGCAGCAATAGGTACATGTACCATCGAATGTGCGATATATAAAAAAAAGGGTTTGTTTTTATGGCGGTTTATAAATCCGACTGCTTTGTCAGTATACCTGCGTGTGAGTGTTGACTGATCTTCGTGATTCCGGATATATCCAATAACCGCATTTCCATCAATTAATGGAAGCGGCGGAAAACGATATGCAAATACTGTGGAATCTGTGACGGGTTTACCATCATAGCCAACAGGCCACATATCATTCGAATAGGGCAGACCAAAGTACTCGTCAAATCCCTGACCGGGCGGTAGGAATGGTTCTGTTTGTCCTAGATGCCATTTGCCTACCATTCCGGTAGCATAACCTTTTTTTTTCAGCAATTCGGCAATGGTTTCTTCTTCCGGATTAAGTGCAATCCGGGAATCTGGAAACAAGGCTCCGGAAATTCCAACACGTGTTGGATAACATCCGGTGAGCAATCCGGCACGCGAAGCAGAACATACCGCCTGGGCTGAATAGAAATTAGTAAACCGGATTCCCGAAACTGCTAAAGCATCAATGTTATCGGTTTTATACGGACTACCACCATAACAAACAGGATCGCCGTATCCCATATCATCCATATTAATAATGATGACATTTGGTGAACGCAGAACATTTAATTCCCGTTCATGACTTACCACGACAATCGGCTGCCCGGAGGAAAGTTTCCCTGAAATAGAAAACAAAAATGCCGCGAGGAAGATATGAAATTTCATTCCTGAATTTTATTCAGTCACTTTTAGTACCCAAACATGCTCTGAGGATTTTTTAAGATCCGCAGGCAGTAAAATCTGTACTCCTTTTTCCGTTTGTTTCCATTTGATTTTTGATTTTGATCCCAGGAGCTGCAGCTTTGTTTTTTTGCTGAAAGGCATTTTTGAAATTAATACTCCCGCTGAAGGATAATCGAAAAGATAGATAAATTTTATTTTACCGTCTTTGGACTGAGTAAATCTGATCCCCTCTCCTTCGCTGAAACTGCTGAACATACGCGTCCCATAAATTCCTTCACTGTTTGTATTCATCCATTTGCCGATTTCCGCCATCCTCGCGTAAGCCGTGTCGTGCCAGGTGCCATCAGGACCCGGACCTATGTTCAATAAATAATTACCACCTTTACTTACTATATCAACAAGCTTTTCAATCAGCTCATTAGTAGGTTTATAAATGTCTTTTGGTGAATAACTCCAGCTGCTGCCCATGGTCATACAGGTTTCCCAGGGATATGGAAGACCCTGTTCAGGTATATGTTGTTCAGGTGTAAGATAATTCTGATGAACCCCGGGAACCGCACGATCAACAACTATCAGACCCGGTTGTTTAACCCGGGCATTTTTAACCAGCAATGGCATATTGATATCCTGGCTTTGCGGATTCCGCATATACCTGCTGTTATCATAAATTTCCAGTAATTCATTTTTAATTTCTTCGTCAGTTTTTGTACGAACCCAGCCACCATCCAGCCATAAAATATCCACCTTACCATAGTCCGTCAGTAACTCATCAATCTGCTTATGCGTAAAGTCGACAAATTTCTGCCATTGCTCCGGATATTTTCTGATGGAATAATTAGGATTGCGATCTGCAGGTGGAAATCTTTTCCACCAGTAATATTCCGTATGCCAGTCGGGCTTTGAAAAATAAGCTCCAACCCAGAAATTTTTTGCCCGGAATGCCTCGAAGATTTCTTTGGTTACATTACTGTTGGGCTGACTTGAAAAAGGAGTGTTCTTATCCGTTATTTTGTAATCAGTTGTTTTGGTATCGAACATGCAAAAGCCATCGTGATGTTTTGTAGTAAAAACTAAGTATTTCATTCCTGCTGCTTTTGCTGCCTCCGCCCATTTTACAGGATCGAATTTTGTGGGATTAAAACTGGTTTGCAATTTTTCGTAGTTGTTCAGGTAAGTAAAATAATCTTCTGCGCCACGCTCTGTGCGGGCACCGGTAGCCCAGCCAACATCTTCAGGACATAGGCTCCAGCTTTCAACAACGCCCCATTGACTGTATGGTCCCCAGTGCATCAGAAGTCCGAACTTTAAATCCTGCCAATCCTCAAGTTTTTTCTTCACCAACGGATCAGGATCAGGAAAATATTCCTGCTGCTGTGCATTTGCAATTGAAGAAGAAAGAGAAAACAAACAAAATGAAAGAAATAATTGCCTGAAGCGCATGCTTAATTTTTTTAAAGATGAAATGCATTTGGACGAAATTATAATAACCTTTTCAGGTTAGCTGAAGATTCTGATTATGCATTTGCCTGGTTGTGTAAAAAAACTATAGTCGCCACAAAGAATGAACCACAGAAATAGGGCTGTCTTTCAATTTATGAGGAATGCGTTTTAAAAAGCATCTCAGGATAACCCATACTGTTTTCCGGGTGGAGGATTGTAGTTCCAAGCATTTTTTGGAAAAACAAGTCTCCCGGATCAAAGGCTGGTTCGCCGAACCATTCGATCGCAAAACTATACCATATTTTTTCTTTTACAACTAACCGGGTGTATTCTACCTGGCAACCTGAACTGAGCTTCTCACTGATGCTTTTTATTTCAGGTTCACCATTTGAACCGGGAACAATTTTAACTCCCAGTCTTTCTTTGAATACTTCGAGCCAGTCGTATTTCTGTTGATGTATGATCTGATCTGCCAATTGGTCTTTCTTTTCAACACCAAAACTCCATTTATTCCAGAGCTCCGTAAATCCACTGACCGTATCTGTTAGCATATAGTGTTCAGGTTGACTGATACGTGTTTTAATTTCAATATTCCCGTCGCGAAGTTTTACTCCTATTGCATTGTTTCCATTAAGTGGAAGGTAAAAGTCCACCCGGGATTTGCTTTTATCAAAACCAAGGCCATGATGAGTAAACCAGTTCAGTATATTTTTATCAGGTGTTCTTTCAAACCAACGGATTTCTTTGCTTTGATACATATGGGCAAAAATGGTATTAAACGGGGAGAATAATTATTTTGAGAGAATAATTTTCTGCTGATTAATATTTAATGCACTTTGAAGGAAGATTTTATCAAAACGCGATATGTTCTTTTACTAATGAAAAGTCTGGCAGGCTTTGATAACCGTCAGTCGGAGATTTTACTACAATTAATAAGTGCAGTCAAAAGAGAATAAACTATAATTTATTACCGGATACTTCCGATAAAGATCATTTCTATAAATCGCTGAAATGAAATACTGATTTTAATACTCGTTAAAACCATTAATCATCTGCATCGTTTTCATTTGTGTATCGGATTCATCAAGCAAATAAAATAATTCAGTAAGGTCACTAAAACTGATATGCAGTTTTATATTGGTCCCACTCACATCAATGATAACTGCATCATCCTGTGATATAGTTTCCGGATTCAGAAAATGGCGGTTTACCATTCTTCTGAACTGATCATACTCGGCAGGATTAAACATAAATGCTGTATTTCGCAGACGAACCTGGAAAATATTACATTCTACGCATTGCAAAACGTATACATTTTCACCTGACTGGTACCAGAGTCGGAAGTCGCACATTGTTTTTTTTCTAAAATTGGGAAAGGATAGCGGATTTGATTTCTGACATCAGGAAAAAAAATTTACGTTATCGGGAAATTTAAGGCGAAAGGGTGAGATGGGCTATAATACCT
The DNA here is from genome assembly GCA_015654495.1 of Chitinophagales bacterium. GTDB lineage: Bacteria > Bacteroidota > Bacteroidia > Chitinophagales > Chitinophagaceae > Pollutibacter. Next base: position 234 of record JAATGW010000368.1, on the reverse strand, counting down.
GCGTCTGGCTGGGGTTAGGATTGAAGCAGGGATGGGGCTCGGTGTGATCAGGGTTCGGTGGTAAGGGGCTGCTGACTGTTGGGGGCCCGACTAACCATTTAGGCCGCATGAAGGAGAAAAATACTGCCACCGGCCTGTCTATTCACCTTGGTTTCCCTTCTCCCAGGCCCGAGATTTGTTCTCTAAATTCTTCTGCTATGTTTAATCACATCTCCCTTCGCGAATTCAACCAGG
>JAATGW010000689.1 GCA_015654495.1 Chitinophagales bacterium | reverse complement strand
ATTTATTTACAACGGGCTGAAGCCCGTTGCTATAGATTGCACCGCACCTTCGGTGCTGAAAAGATTCGGAAAGGCTAATAAACCGGGAAATCTAAAAAATTTTATGAGCCTACATCGCTCCTGCGGAGCTTTCTTTTTCGATTAAATTTTAAATACAATTTCTTATAGCCTGTTTTTTTTGATGGCTCCGGGGATGCAGTTGAGAATTTTGAACCGGGATATTCGTGACTTTAAAAATCATCATGATTTGTGAATTAATTCACTGCCGTCAAGCCCGGTGCAATCTATAGCGCCGGGTTTCAACCCGGCGAAAAATAAAATAAAGGAAATTCAAGTGCCGTAGGCACGCAAAGATTTCACATGTAGTATGGAAAGGCCGTGACCTGGGGTGGCCGATTGAGGTGTCCGTCGGATCTACGGATATAATTGCACAAAATTTCCGGAAACGATATGACCAATGGACGGGTGTATTTAAAAACGCTGTTCCTCAATCCGCGGAGGTAATTCATTAAAATCGGAAAATCGAATCCACTTTGGTTCAACCACAAAATACGTCAGGTTTGTCCAGTTGTCTTTTCTTTCTGTGCAGTCTGGAAAAACTTTAAGATAGATTTCGATTAAATCGGCCGATTCATTTTTACTGAAACCAGATGCGATTCCCTCATATTAGATCGTCTTTGCGCTTTCCCAACCAATGACAAATGAAATCTGTTACTGTGTTAAATATTATTTTCAATTCAGGAGTAACAGCAATACCAACACAGGCTGATTCAGGTTTGTTATCAGGAGAAACTGTAGACAAAACTGAAAATCTATGTCCTTTGATGAATTCGTATAAGAATTTAATAGTCACGTATTATTGTTCCGAGGGCAACATATTCCGGATAGCAGCAATTTTCCATTTGCCCTGATCAAACACTGTTACAAAGGTGCTCCACATTTTTCGCGTTGTACCATCGGGATTTTTGATTTCATAACGTGCATCTGCAATTGCATTCTTCGGATCGAGAAACCGGATTTTTTCAACCGTGAGGGTTCTTGTGCCTGGACTTGTGGCGGAGCTACGCAGCATACCTTGTACTGCTTCTACTATACCAGTCCGCCATTCGCCGGTGGAAACCAACTGATCGACATCGGTTGTCAAGATAGCCTTGAGCAGATTGGTATCCTTCTTTTCCCGCGCCAGCGAATAGTTGTCTATCAGCCTGTAGATATCCTTTGTTTTTACATCCTCTTCTTTTCTGTTCTGTGCAAACGAAAGCTGAATGATAAATAGGTTTAGTGCTATTAAAATAAAAAAATGTTTGTTCATTTCAAGCTGAATTTGTGAGCATGAATTATAGAAAGAATATTGTCCGCCGATCGTTTTGAGCAAAATGAAATTAAGAACTATTGTTCAGCGCGGATTTCATGCGCCCTCCACCTGTATTTGCCAGGAATTTTATTCTATGCAATTATAAGTGTCTATTTAGTAAGAATGGATCTATTACGATCTACCCAGAAGGCGAGAATAACAAAAAGCCATTGCAATTGACCAGCCCAGGCAATTGCCTTCACACCTGGGGGTGGCGGAGCAAGAATATTTCCTATCTGAATAAATACCAACAATGCAATTAAGATCCACAATCCAAATTTTCCGGATCGGTTTTTTGCTGTCGTAATCTGCAAATAGAAAAAGATGCCCGTAACAAAAATTATTGCTTCTGCAATTAATGCAGGAACCGGATAGTTCCAAAGTCCTAATCCCAATCGGGGTGAATTCCCGGGATACAAAGGCAGATCGGGACGATGAACCAGAAAATCCAAAAACCAATGACTGATCACACAAATAAATAGAACGATTGCTCCTCTGGTATTTTTCTTTAATAACCAATAAAAAAGACCGACAATGAGCCCCCAGAAAATAACCAATAACAAACTATGAGAAATGGGATAATCTGTAAAATCCAATGGAGTTAGTTTCGTAATACCGGGGGCTATTGTTACATGTTCAGCGTCTAATAACAAAAGCAAAGGCCAAAGCAGGTCCAGAAATTGGGCCGCAGTAAAAAGGACTCCCAGTGAAATAAAAGGTGCTGCTTTCTTAGCTCCGAATCCTATACCAAAATGTCCGATAAACATAAGAAGGATTTTAAGTAAAAACTAATTGAATAGGCAACCCGCAGATTCAGCAGATACTTTTAAAGCTCATATATTCTCCGCTTTATGCTTTTGCAGCAGCCCGTGATTCCAAATTTTTTTTACTCTTAGATCCCATCACTGAAAGTATTGTTGTATCTATCCATTGCTCATTATGGCTTGCATTAGGGCGGATTGATCTTGCCAGGTTTTAAATGGTCACCAGATTAAGATAATACAATTTGAATTAAATTATTAGATCGGGCGGGAATATCAGCTTCGGAATTTCTTCCCGCCTTCGGTTAGGGGAAATGAGGAGAGTTGGATTTTTATTTTTTTCTCTGTGCAAGCACCTGGCGTACTGAAGTCCATTCCATGTCTGGATATCGTTGATTATCCAAAGGATCTAATTTTGGCTTTCCGGAAAACATATCGTGCATGTATTGCATTCCCTGCCATGGCGGAAAAACTTCCTTTTTCGCGGGCATTAGTGCACGGGTTATCCTGGTTAATGTTTGCAACATGCCCAATCCTCCTGGTCTTAATAAATGAAATCTGTTGCCTGTTGCTTCTTTAGCGGCTATTTGTAGACCCCTTGCATTAATGACGTCGCCGGCAATACGCAGATACCTGGGTGTTGATTCATCAAGCGCGGCCATCGCGGTATACTCAGCGGTATTTTCCATCGTTGTAAAATCAAGAAGCTGTTCTGCATTTCCCCAATACAGAACTCTTTTCAACCCAAAAAGAACAACCGGTGCCTGGCCCGTAAGAAGATCTGTAAACATTCCGTTCAGAATGGATGTTGCAGCAATAGGTGCCTTGTCGAGACTTTCGTTGAAGCGCTTTCGCAGATCCAGATTTCGGTTATTTCCATAAGAGAGTTTCGTATAGTCGATACAGTAATCTGATGGGATAAAACGCGGAACGCCTGCACTGATAGCTGCCTGAAGAAGTACTGTTTGTGCCTCCACAATTACATCCTCGAGGCCGCTTATAGCTGATACCACACAAGTCCCTCCTGCGCAGGCGTCAGACAATTGTGATGCACCCGCAAAATCTTTTCTGGTCAATGCTTTTACTTTTGCGCCGGATCTGAGCAGATAAGAGGCAATTCTTTGACCCAAATGGCCGGTAGCGCCTGCCAGAATTATAGTTTTGCTTTTATCAGGCGGATGAGTTGCAGGGTTTAGAAAAGAATCAGAAATAGGGTTCATAAATAACATTCGGAGATTTAACTGGAACTGTATGTTCAGTATTAAGTACAATTAAACTGGATAATAGTTCTGTTTGCACAATCTGTTACCGGGAGACAGTAGACGGTGGATAGTGTCAGGATTACGTGTAGCAAGCAGCGAGGTGGTAAATAAATTTGTTGAATCAATTTTGAAAAACAGATGGTGACCGGAATTTTCGATCTTGGCTGTTTTACTCCTGCCTTTTTACTGCTACTATATAACTTTCTTCTTTTGCCGGTAAGGCGGGGAGCCGGAAAGCCAGGCTGAATAAAAAACACTGTTTATGTCTTCGTCATCCCGTCATTCCGCCTTCCCGGCAGGAAAAACTATATACTAAAATCATGAAAGATTTTTCTAATCTGCTTCCTCCTGGTCACTGGTTTAGATTTTCAGGTTATTTTTCACTAAAACATTAGCGTCGCGCTGATAATGAGACTGCCTCCTACCTGTAATAGATTATCCCTAAATTCACTTCATTATGATTCTCCTTCAGATCAACTGGTGGTTTGTAGGCGCGGGATACCTGCTGCTGCTGGTAATTGCCTATTTTGTTCAGGAGAAACTGATATTCAAACCCGAAAAACTTTCGCAGGATTTCAAATTTAAATATGATGTTCCGTTCAGTGAACTGTTTTTCGATGTTAAGCCTGGTGTGCGCATCAATGGCCTCCATTTTCACAGGCAAAATTCAGCAGGACTGATCCTCTATTTTCATGGCAATACACGGAGCATTAAAGGCTGGGCAAAATATGCAAGGGATTTTTACAGGTATAATTATGATGTTGTTCTTGTTGACTATCGTGGTTTTGGAAAAAGCACAGGTAAACGTTCTGAAGAAGGTATGCTGGGCGATATGCAGTTTATTTATGAGAAGCTCAAATCCCGGTACCCGGAAAGCCATCTTATACTTTACGGACGAAGCATCGGCAGCGGTTTCGCAGCCAAGCTTGCTTCGGATAACCATCCACGTTATCTGATACTGGACGCGCCGTATTACAGTTTCTCCAGGGTAGCGGAGCGTTTTCTTCCGATACTGCCGGTGAAGTTTGTTTTGAGATTTCATTTGCGGACGGATCGATGGATCAAACTGGTTACCTGTCCGATTTACATTATTCATGGAACAAAGGACCGGCTGATCCCGATCAGTAACAGTATCAGGCTGCAGCAGCTGAATCCGGATAGAACAACCCTGATACGCATTCATGGGGGCGGACATAATAACCTTCCGGATTTTCCGGAGTATCACAATTTTTTGCGGGATATTCTTCAATACGTTTGACATTATACGTTCAACGTTCAACGTTTAACGTAAAACTAAAAGATCATGATTGCAAAAAGGAAAATAAAAAGTATAATTAAATGGTTGTTGATTTTGTATGGGGTAGTTGGTATTGGTTTATACTATTTGCAGGATAAGTTAATATTTCATCCGGAACCTATCGCTGCTACTGATAGTTTTCATTTTGACCGGCCTTTTGTTGAAATCAATATCCCTTTCAATGAAAAAGCGAATCTGAATATTATCCGGTTTACGCTTGAGGATTCAATCAGAAAAGGAGCAGTACTATATTATCATGGCAATATGAGAAATGTAAAATACTATGCCGGATTTGCCGATGATTTTTTAAAACGTGGCTATGAAGTCTGGTTAATGGATTATCCAGGATATGGAAAATCGACAGGTGCATTTGATGAGCAACAGTTTTATAATTATGCTGAGCAGGTTTATAAACTTGCAAGAACGGATATTAGTCCTGATTCAATAATTATTTATGGCCGATCGTTGGGTACAGGATTCGCAGCCTATGTTGCGTCAAAAAATAAAGCGAAACTCATTATACTTGAAACTCCCTATTATAGTATGAGTTCACTGGCAGGCGAGTATTTCCCGGTTTATCCAACGGGTTATATAGTTCGTTTTAAGGTTCACACCTATAGTTACATTGAAAAATGTGTGATGCCTGTTTTTATATTTCATGGTACAAAGGACAAAACAATTTCTCTGAACAATGCTCTGAAGCTGAAACCATACCTGAAAAAAACGGATGAATTTCTGATTATTCCCAACGGGATGCATAATGGTTTACCGGGAAATCCAATTATCCAGGCAAAATTTGATTCGCTTTTCAAATAGGCTTCCTGATTGTTGGTTTTTATTGCAGAAATTAAAAGATTGCATTTTTCTCCTGCTATATACTTCCTTCTTTTGCCGGTAAGGCGGGGAACCGGAAAGCAAGGCTGGATAAAAAAACATTGTGTATTTCTTCGTCATCCGGTCATTCCTTTACGGCAGAAAAACTATATACTAAAATCAATCATGAAAGGTTTTTTTAATCTGCTTTTTCCTATTCACTGGTTTAAATTTTCAGGTTATTTTTCACTAAAACATTAGCGTCTCATAAATAGTGATACTTCCTCCTTACTCCTGCTT